>NZ_JBQTCF010000034.1:0-44306 GCF_052379845.1 Roseinatronobacter sp. NSM
GAACTTGAATGCGGGGGGTGTTCTCGTATGCGTCCATAAGAACACTCAATAACCGATCAGCCCGCTATCCAGCCAGACAGCCCTCGGCGAAGGCTTACTAAGAGCAGACGGACTTTGACAGACAGTGGGCGATCATTGCGCCCCTTGTTCCTCGCAAGGAGGGGGATCGTAGGCGCATTGGGGCCGACACTCGGCTGTTCCTCGACGCAATCCTATGGCTGGCGCGGGGGGCTTCACCCTGGCGCGATCTTCCCCCTGAACCCGGCAATTGGCGCAGAGTGCATTCGCGTTTACGGCGCTGGACGATTGCTGGCGCTTGGGAGAGCCTTTTCAAAGCGTTACGCACTGACCCGGACTTCGAATATGTCCTTGCCGATGCCACGATCTGCAAGACACATGCGGACGCAACCTCTCAAAAGGGGGGCTTGAAGCTGCCGGTATTGGCCGCTCCAGAGGCGGCCTGACGACCAAGATCCATGCCGCGGTCGATGCGCCAGGCCTACCGATCCGGTTCGCGATCACGCCGGGACATTGGGATGATTGCCCTCAGGCGCGGGGTCTGCTCGAAGGCCTCAGGGGCGTCAGCCACATGATCGCTGACGCGGCCTACGACGCGGATCACCTGTGCGGTTTCAGTGCCGACAGCCCCTAAGCAGCAGGCGCAGATCAAGCAGAACCTGAGCCGCGCGATCGACTATCCCATCGACAGGGCTCTCTACAAGGAGCGCAACCTTGTCGAGCATTTCTTCAATCAGGTCAAACGCTTCCGCCGCATCGCATTGCGTTGCGAAAAGGCAGTCAGCTCATCCACCGCCTTCGTAACTCTCGCCTGCGCAATGGCTTGGATTCGCTAAATGCAGACGACGCCTAACCCGAACAGCGCCCCACCCGAATTGACCAGTCGCGGCTTTCATTCTGGCAAAAATATCCACCGGGGTTTCTGAAGGGGGGCGTGCGCCCCTTCAGGCAGGGGGTTTGGGGGGCAGCCGCCCCCCAAGCCTCCTCCCCGAACAGGCCAGCATTCAAATCTCGCGCAAACCCGCCTTGAAGCGCGCCATATTCGCCCGGTATCCAGCCGCCGATTGCACCAACCGCGCGCGTGCGGCGTCATCCAGCGCGCGCACCACACGCCCCGGCGCACCCATCACCAGCGACCCGTCAGGAATTTCCTTGCCCTCGGTCACCAGCGCGCCCGCCCCGATCAGGCAGCCTTTTCCAATCACCGCACCGTTCAGCACTGTTGCCCCCATGCCAATCAACGACCCCGCACCTATGGTGCAGCCGTGCAAAATAGCCTTGTGCCCAATGGTGCAATCCGCCCCGATTGTCAGCGGATAGCCCATATCAGTATGAAGAACGCAATTCTCCTGAACATTCGTTCCCGCGCCCAGAACAATCGGTTCATTATCCCCGCGCAGGGTGCAGCCAAACCAGATTGAAACACCCGCCCCCAGCACGACATTTCCGATAACATGCGCCCCCGGTGCCACCCAGAAATCCCCGTCCTCGGGCAATTCGGGCCGCTGCCCATCCAGGTCATACAGCATCATTCCCCCCCGAATTTGCGCAAGCGTTCAATCAGGCTTGATGTGTCCCAACGCCCGCCACCCATACGCTGCACATCCTTGTAGAACTGGTCAACCAGCGCGGTCACTGGCAGGGACGCGCCCACATCCTCGGCCGCCGCCAGACAGATGGTCAGATCCTTGCGCATCCAGTCCACCGCGAATCCATGGTCGAATTCACCCTCCAGCATCGACGCGTGCCGGTTGACCATCTGCCATGACCCCGCCGCCCCCTGGCTGATCACCTCGACCACCGCGCGCCCGTCCATCCCTGCTTTCTCGCCAAAATGCAGCGCCTCTGCCAGCCCCTGCACCAGCCCGGCAATGCAGATCTGGTTCATCATCTTGGCAATCTGGCCTGCGCCGCTGTCGCCCATGCGTTTGCACACCCGCGCATAGGCGTCCATCACTGGCGCGGCGCGGTCAAATTCCGACGCGTCGCCACCGCACATGATGGACAGAACACCGTTCTCCGCGCCCGCCTGCCCGCCGGACACTGGCGCATCCACAAACCCCAAGTCCTGCGCGTGCGCCATTTCATACAATTCGCGTGTCACCTGCGCCGAAACTGTCGTATGGTCCACGAACACCGCCCCCGCTGCCATGCCCGCGAAAGCGCCGTCTTCCCCCAGACAGACGCTGCGCAAATCATCGTCATTGCCCACGCAGGCCATCACGAATTCGGCCCCTTGGGCAGCTTCGCGCGGGGTTTGCGCGCATGCGCCGCCATTGGCAGCCACCCAGGCTTCGGCCTTGGCCTGTGTGCGGTTATAGACAGTTACATCATGGCCCGCGCGGGCCAGATGGCCCGCCATCGGCCCGCCCATGACCCCCAGTCCCAGAAACGTGATTTTCGCCAATGCCCCGCCCTTTCCTATAGTTGTGATTGCGCTTGCGCTGCCCAGATACTAGGTATCATCGCCATACGCACCGTCAACCGAAAGCCGTTTTGCGCCCATGTTCACCCTGTTTCGCTGGCTTGTCTATTTTCTGTCCGGCTTGTTGGCCCTGACAGCGCTGGCGGCGCTTGCAGTCTATTTCTTCCTGTCGCGGTCTTTGCCCGACTATAACGAGGATTTTACGCTGGACGGCGTGAGCGCCCCGGTCGAGATTGTGCGCAACACCCATAATGTGCCGCATATTTTCGGGCAGGCCGACAGCGATGTTTTCTTCGGGCTGGGGTTTGCGCATGCGCAAGACAGGTTGTGGCAAATGCAAATCCTGCGGCGCACCGCGCAGGGGCGCTTGTCGGAAATGTTCGGCCGGCGCACATTGCGCACAGATGAACTGATGCGCAGGCTGGATCTTTACACCCTTGCGCGCGCCTCCTTCGATGTGCAGGACAGCGCCACACAAGACGCGCTGCGCGCCTATGCCGACGGGGTGAATGCCTGGATGCGGCTGGCATCGGACCGCGCGCGCGGTCGGGGTGCACCTGAATTCTTCATGTTCCAGACAGAAACCCCCCTGTGGCAACCCGCAGATTCGCTGGCCATTCTAAAACTGCTGTCTGTTCAGCTGAATTCCCAGATTTCACGCGAAGTGCTGCGCGCGCGTGCATCGACCTTGCTGGACAATGACCGGCTGCGCGACCTTATGCCCGACGCACACGGCGCGGGCATGGCCGAAGTGCCGGAATATTCCAGCCTGTTCCCGGACCTGCCCCCTGCAACGCAGATTGCAACGGTGGGCGACCCCTTGTCACCCATCAGACCCTACACACTGGCGGGCGCGTCCAACAGCTTTGCCGCTGCGCCTGCGCGCGCGGCGGGGGATGGCGCGCTGCTGGCGAATGATCCGCATCTGGAACTGACAGCGCCCGCGCTTATGTATCTTGCCCGTCTGGAATTGGCTTCCGGCGGGGTGATCGGGGCAACCATACCGGGAATTCCGGCCGTGCTGTCTGGTCGGTCCGCGGCCTTGGGGTGGGGTATAACATCGGCCTATGTCGATGATACGGATGTGTTCATTGAAGAACTAAACCCTGAAAACCCCGCACAATACCGCGCGCCAGACGGCTGGGCCGATTTTGAAACCCGCGGGTCCATTATCCGCATCAAGGACGAAGACCCGCTGACACTGACCTTGCGCTGGTCCGAAAACGGGCCTGTCCTGTCGGGCGCGCTGTATGATCTGGGCACCATCACACCGCCGGGGCATGTGGCCACGCTGGGCTGGACGGCGCTGACCGCGCAAGATACCACCATGACTGCAGCAATCCGCCTGATGGGGGCGCAAACAATCGAAGATGCCATCGATGCGGGGGAATTGTTCGTGGCCCCTGCGCAAAACCTGATGCTGGCCACGCGCGACCGCGTGGCCATGCAGACTGTCGGGCACCTGCCCCGCCGCGATGCGGACCACCAGACACAAGGGCGCATGCCCGCACCGGGCTGGGAACGCGCAAACCGCTGGCTAGGCACGCTGCCTTATTCGGCCAATCCGCGCTTCGTGGACCCTGAAGGCGGCATTTTGGGCAATACAAACAACAAGATCCTTGACCGCCCCTTTCCGTTGCATGTCAGCCATGACTGGGGCGATACGCAGCGCATAACCCGTTTTCTGCACCTGATGCGCGCGCGCAACGTCCATACCCGCGACAGTTTCATAGAAGCGCAGCTGGACACGGTCAGCCCTGCAGCGCGGCTGCTGCTGCCACTGGTGGCGGCTGATCTGTGGTTCTCGGGCGAGGCCGCACCCGCAGGCACCCGCGCCCACCTGCGCCAGCGTGCCCTAAGCCTGCTGGCCGACTGGAACGGCGAGATGAACGAGCACCTGCCCGAACCCCTGATCTATTCAGCATGGATGCGCGCCTTGCAAACCCGCCTGATCCGCGATGAGCTGGGACCGCTGGAAGATGCGTTCATTCACGTCAATCCAGATTTCATTGAACGCGTGTTCCGCAATAGGGACGGCGCGGGGCAATGGTGCAACGTGGTGCAATCCTCGGTGCGCGAAAGCTGCACCGAAATAGCGCTTCTGGCGCTGGATGAAGCCCTGCTGCGCCTGACAGAACGCTATGGCACATCGGTGGAAAGCTGGCGTTGGGGCGATGCGCATACGGCCACGCACCGCCACAGTGTGCTGGGGCAAGTGCGCGGCCTGCGCCCCTTCGTCAATATCCGCCATTCCACATCGGGGGGCGATCATACCTTGATGCGCGCGCGCACGTCCGGGCAGGACCCTGACCCGTTTGCGAATGTTCATGCCGCCGTTTACCGCGCTGTTTATGACTTCGCGGACCCCGAAAGTTCGGTGTTCATCCTGTCCACCGGGCAGTCGGGGCACCCGCTGTCGCGTCACTATGATGATCTGGGCGACCTGTGGCGGCGGGGCGAATATATCCCCATGACGCTGGACCCCGATCTGGCACGCGGGGGTGCGGTGGGGCTGACAATTCTGCGCCCGAATTAACGCGATAGTAACCGCATAGTTGTAACCTGGCCACAAATGCGTGGCGCGTGCCAAAAGTGACGCGAAGTCAGATGTGACAGTTTCACAAATAAGATGTCTACCTTGCCTTGCGGGTGTCAGAACACCCTGACGGCAAAGAAGGAGGAGCTTTCCGTGCACAAATATATCGCAGCGGGCCTTGTGGCCTTGGGTGCAAGTCCCACAATCGCAGGCGGCATCGAACGCACCCCGCAATCCATGAACATTCTGTTTCAGGAAGGGCGGTATCTGGAACTGGGCGCCACTTATGGCGCACCGCGTGTCAGCGGCAACGCCCCCGGTGCCACAGGCAATATCGCGCGCAACTTCTTTTCAGGGTCGATTGCCTATAAGGCGGATGTCAACGACCACCTGTCCTATGCCATCATCCTTGACCAGCCTTTTGGCGCAGATGTGCTGTATCCGACCGGAACCACAGCGCTTCTGACCGGCGCGACCGCGAAAATCAGCAATACAACACTGACAGGTGTTCTGCGCTACAAATTCGGCAACGGGTTCAGCGCGCATGCGGGGCTTCGCTCCTCCTGGACCAGCGGATCGGTCGGCCTGCCGGTGTTGGGGTATTCCATGTCCACCAATACCGATCAGGCTTTTGGCTATCTTGTGGGCGTCGCTTATGAAAAGCCCGAAATCGCCATGCGTGTGGCGCTGACCTATCAATCCTCCATCAAGCACACGTTCAACGCGACAGAAGCGGGACCCGGCCCTGTGCCGCAGGCCCAGACCCGCTTCTCTACGACCATCCCGGAATCCCTGAACCTTGAATTCCAGACTGGCATTGCCGAAGATACCTTGCTGTTCGGGTCCGTGCGCTGGATGAAATGGAAGGATTTTGTCATCGCGCCGCCGCAATACACAGCATCGCCCGCCACAACCGCGCCCCTGGTTGCGTATCAGAAAAATTCTGTCGCCTACACGCTGGGTGTGGGGCGGCGGTTCAACGAAAACTGGTCCGGGTCCGTCTCGCTGTCCTATGACACCGGCAACGGCAACCCGACCAGCAACCTGGGCCCGACGGGATCGCGCACATCTATCGGGATTGGCGCGTCCTATACGCTGGACGCGATGACCATCAGCGGCGGCGTTCAATACACCAAGCTGGGCAGTGCCACGACCAATCTGGGCGGGCAGTTCAGCAATAATTCGGGCATTGGGGCCGGGGTGCGCGTGGGCTTCCGCTTCTGATCCTGCTGCGCGATGCATTTCAAGGCCCCGACCCTGTGGCGGGGCCTTGATCTGTGGCATTGACCCCATCCCCACCTGTCGATAGGCAAGGTCACTGTATTGCGACCAAGGACCGCGCGCCCATGCTTTACCCCAATGCCCAGATCTGGCGAAACGCCCCCGCAAAGCGTGTCATGCTGTTTGGCATGTCCGGCCTTGGCAAAACGCATCTGTCCAAATTGCTGCGCGACGCGGGCGACTGGTTCCACTATTCCGTGGATTACCGCATCGGCACCCGCTATATGGGCGAATTCATTGCCGATAATTTCAAACGCGAAGCGATGAAAGTGCCGCTGCTGCGCGAATTGCTGCTGTCGGATTCGGTCTATATCAGTTCCAACATCACCTTCGACAATCTGGCGCCGCTGTCCACCTATCTGGGCAAACCTGGCAACCCCGATCAAGGGGGCTTGCCCTTTGATGAATACATGATCCGTCAGGACCAGCACCGCAGCGCCGAAATTGCCGCGCTGTCGGACACCCCCCATTTCATTGCCCGCGCAGGTGACCTTTACGGCTATGCGAATTTCATCTGCGACACAGGCGGGTCGATCTGCGAAGTGATCGATCCCGACAACCCGCAAGACCCCCTGATGTCGCGCCTTTCGGACCATGTGCTGCCGGTCTGGATAAAGGGGTCCGATGCGCATACATCCGAACTGATCCGCCGTTTTGACCGTGCCCCCAAGCCTATGTATTACCAGCCCGATTTCCTGCGCGATGCATGGTCTGCCTATCAGGATGAAACCAATCTGCCTGCAGACCGTATAAACCCTGACGCCTTCGTGCGGTGGACCTATGCGCGCGCCTTGGCCCACCGCGCGCCCCGCTATGGCGCGATGGCGCGGAACTGGGGCGTGACCATCACCGCCGAGGAGGTGGCGGCCATTCGCACCGCGCCTGATTTCACGGCCCTTATTGCCGGAAAACTGCCTGACTGACGCAAGACCTGACCAAGGAACAACCGCCCATGCCGATAAAGCTGCCCGCCACGCTGCCCGCCTTTGATGTGCTGTCCCGCGAAGGGGTCATGGTCATGTCGGACACAGACGCAGCCCGGCAGGATATTCGCCCGCTGCGCATTGGCTTGTTGAACCTGATGCCCAAAAAAATTCAGACTGAAACCCAGTTTGCGCGGTTGATCGGCTCCACCCCCTTGCAGATCGAACTGTCGCTGATCCGCATGTCGGAACACGAAACCAAGAACACCGCCGCCGAACATATGGCGGAATTCTACCGCCCGTTTCAGGATGTGAAGCAGGAACGCTTTGACGGGCTTATCATCACTGGTGCCCCCATAGAGCACCTGCCCTATGAGGACGTGACCTATTGGAATGAGCTGACTGAAATTCTGGACTGGACGCAAACCCATGTGCACAACACATTCGGGGTGTGCTGGGGCGGCATGGCCATGTTGTGGCATTTTCACGGAATCAACAAACACATGCTGGACGCCAAGGCGTTTGGTTGTTTCCGGCACCGCAACCTTGCGCCTGCATCCCCGTATTTGCGCGGTTTTTCGGATGATTTGCTTATTCCCGTCAGTCGCTGGACCGAATTGCGGCAGGCCGATATTGACGCAGTGGACGGGTTGGAGACGCTGATTGCCTCTGACCAAGCTGGCCCCTGCCTGGTGGAGGACCCAAAGCACCGCGCCTTGATGATTTTCAACCATTTCGAATATGACAGCACAACCCTGAAGGATGAATATGACCGCGACGTCGCTGCAGGAAAGCCCATAAATGTGCCGCAAAATTACTATCCTGACGACAATCCTGCAAAAATGCCCCTGAACCGCTGGCGAAGCCACGCGCATCTTCTATATGGCAACTGGATTAACCAAATTTATCAGACAACGCCCTATGACCTTGAAAATATCGGCCAGTAAATTTGCAGCGCTTGCGCTTGGTGCAGGCATCCTGACGGCCTGCGCTACTTTGGTGGAGGACCGTATGGCCCATGCCCAGACCCAACCCGAAGGGGCGTTCGTCACCCTGCCCGAAGGGCGGATTCATGCGATCATTCGCGGGCAAGGGCCGGATCTGGTGATGATTCACGGCGCGAATGGCAATGCGCGCGACTTCAGTTTCGACCTGATCGACCGCATGGCCGGTGATTTTCGCGTCATCGCGCTGGACCGGCCCGGTTTCGGGTTTTCCGATGATTTCGGCGGTCCGGAAGGGCCAGTTGAACAAGCCGATATTCTGCGCGCGGCAGTTGCGCAACTGGATGTGGACCGCCCCATTGTGCTGGGCCATTCCTATGGCGGTGCGGTTGCGCTGGCATGGGCCTTGCGCGCAGAAGGGGACGTGGCGGGCCTGACATTGCTGGCGCCCGCGTCACACCCCTGGCCGGGCGATCTGGGCTTGTGGTATCGCATCAGCGCGTCGGCACTGGGGCAATATGTCGTGCTGCCATTGGTGGCCCGGTTGGCACCCGCATCGGCGGTGGCATCAACACTGGACGGGGTGTTTGCGCCCAATCCCGTGCCGGACGGGTATCTGGATCATCTGGGCCGCGACCTGACCATGCGCGCCAGCCAGCTTTCGTTAAACGCCCGCCAGGTCAACAGCTTGAAAGCCTATGTCGACGGAATGGCCGCGGGGTATTCAGCGCTGACACTGCCTATAGAGGTGGTGCATGGCACTGCTGATGAAACAGTGGGCCTGTCCATTCATTCCGAACGGCTGGAACAGGATGTGGGTTCTGCAACCCTGACGCGGTTGGACGGGGTGGGCCATATGCCCCACCATTCCCGCCCCGAGGCTGTGGCAGACGCTATCTTGCGCACAGCGCAGCGCGCAGGGCTTAGCCGATAAACAGCGCCGAAACCCCGTCCCACACCAGTTTCAGGCCCACAAGCGTGACCATGACATACATCAGCGGATAGAACACTTCGGCGCGCATGCGTTTTACAACGGCTGCGCCCAACAGCGTGGCGATAACCGCCAGCGGCAGCATCATGACCGCCGAAATCAACGTCACATGGTCAAACTGGCCCAGCGCGGCATAGGGAACAACCTTGATCGCATTGACCACCGCAAAGAAAATCACGCTTGTGCCCGTGTATATTTTCGGGTCCAGCCGCAAGGGCAGCACATAGACCTGAAAGGGCGGGCCACCGGCATGGGCCACGAAACTGGTGAAGCCGGCAACAGTGCCCCAGACCCCGCCGCGCGCGCGCCCCTGCCCTTGGGCCGCGCCGCCAGACCGTGCCAGTGCCATGCGTGCCACAAACCCCAGCGCAACGACGCCCACAATCAACCGCACCAAAGCTTCGGACGTGAAGGCGGCGGCCATCGCGCCAATGGCAATGCCCAGCACCGCACCGGGCAGCAAATGCAAAAGCGTGGCGCGGTCAAACCAGCCGCGCCATGTCCACAGGCTCACCCCGTCCATCATCAGAAGAATTGGCAGCAACAGCGCCGCCGCCTGAACCGGGGACATGACAAGCGCCAGTATCGGCACCCCCAGCAACGCAAAAGCCCCGCCAAGCCCGCCCTTGGACAGGCCCACAAGGAAAACGGCGGCCAGCGCCGCCGCCAATGTGGGCCAGTCCCCAAACAGGGTCATCTGTGCCAACAGGGTCATATGCCGTTAGCCCAGCCTGTAATTCGGGCTTTCGCGGGTGATCTGCACATCATGGACATGGCTTTCCTTCAGCCCGGCATTGGTGATGCGCACAAACTGGCACTGGCTGCGCATATCGGCCACCGTGCCATTACCGGTATAGCCCATAGCCGCGCGCAACCCCCCCACCATCTGGTGCAGCACTGCGCCCACGGACCCCTTATAGGGCACCTGTCCTTCAATTCCTTCAGGCACCAGCTTGTCGCTGGCGGCGTCCTTCTGGAAATAACGATCAGCAGACCCGCGCGCCATGGCGCCCAGGCTGCCCATGCCCCGATAGCTTTTGAAACTGCGGCCCTGATACAGGATCACTTCGCCCGGGGCCTCATCCGTGCCCGCGATGGCACTGCCCACCATGGCGCAGCTTGCGCCAGCGGCAATCGCCTTGGCAAAATCACCCGACATCTTGATCCCGCCATCCGCAATGATGGGCACGTCACCCGCAGCGGCCGCGCAATCCATGATCGCGGTCAGTTGTGGCACGCCCACACCCGCCACAACGCGCGTGGTGCAAATGGACCCCGGCCCGATCCCCACCTTCACGGCATCTGCGCCCGCATCAATCAGCGCGCGCGTGGCGTCCCCGGTGGCGACATTGCCCGCCACGACCTGCGCGGCGGGTGCTTGCGCCTTGATACGTTCCACCGCGCGCGCCACCCCTTCGGAATGCCCATGCGCCGTGTCAATCACAACCAGATCGACACCCGCGTCAATCAACGCCATGGACCGTTCAAACCCCGCATCCCCCACGGTTGACGCAGCCGCCACGCGCAGCCGCCCCAGTTCATCCTTGCAAGCAGTGGGGTTCAACACCGCGCGGTCACTATCGCGCAGGGTCAACAACCCTGTAAGGCGGCCTTTATCATCGGTCACCAGCAGCTTTTCAATCCGCCGCGCCTGCATCAGGCTGCGCGCTTCCTCGCGGTCCGCAGGTTCGCGCAGAACAGCCAGATTATTGGCCGTCATCATCACCCGCACGGGCGTTTTGTCGTCACTGGCAAAACGCATGTCCCGGTTGGTCACAATGCCCAGCACGCGCCCTGCGTCATCGACCACAGGAAAGCCCGTCACGTTATAGCGTGCCTGCAATTCCTTGGCATCGGCCAGTGTCTGGTCAGGTTTCAGTGTTACAGGGTCATAGACAATACCAGACTCAAACCGTTTGACCCGGCGCACCGCATCAGCCTGTGTTTCAACATCCAGATTGCGGTGAATCACGCCCATACCACCCGCTTGCGCCATCGCAATGGCCATACGCGCTTCGGTGACCGTGTCCATTGCCGAGGACAGCAGCGGAATGTTCAACCTGATGGATTTGGTGACAAAAGTTGTGGTATCCGCCTGATTGGGCAGAACGCTTGATGCCGCAGGCACCAGAAGCACATCGTCGAAGGTAAGCGCCTCGCGAATCTCCATGACCGGCCTCCTTATGGGTGGATCGCTTGGCAGTTTCCTTTTTCACGTCTTGGTGGAAATGAAAACCCCTGTATCGGGGTTGGTATCAGGCCTCGGCAGCGTTGGTCCTGGCGGCCAATGTGCCGCCCGGCCACATTTTCAGCACCTTGTAGGCAATCACAGGCACCGCCACTGTCGCCACCCCCAATACAAGCCCCCCTGCCCAGAAAAGCGCGCCAACGCCCCCCGACACCATTACCAACGCTGTTGCAAATGCCACCAACGGGAACGTGAACGCCCCCCATAGCGGCGAAAACCCTGCCGCAGTCAGCCAGCGCAACGCGGCCAGAAGTGCTGCAAAGATCACGATTGCCAGCACCGCAAACCCTTGGGCAACATTGTCCATGCCAGCGCCCTGCGCCACGATGGTGAACAGACACGCCGGAGCCAGATGAATGGCCAGCAGCGGGCGCAGCGGCGCGGGCGGTATGCGGGTGAAGAGCTGGCGCAGACTGACGCCCCAGATTACCCCGGCAGGTCCCACCATGGCCCAAATGATCCAGCGCGCGATATCATGGTGGCCAAGCGCATTGGCCACAACCCCGCCGATGATGAACCCCACAAAACTCAGGTGGAACACAGGCGTGACAACGCGCCCCTCGGGCGGGCTGATGCGCAGCACATATACCAGCAGCCCCACCAGCCCAAGATGCAGCCCAAACGCGCACAGCGCCACCCCCGTGGCAAGCGCAGGGGCCAGGGGCGCCAAGCTGGCGGCCAGCAACATCAGCGACAGGCTGGCCGCCGCCAGCCCTGCCCGCCCCGGCAACACGCGCATGTCTTCCACCAGCACGGCCAGCCGCCGCGCCGGTTTCGCCAGATACGCCACCAGCGCAAACACGAACAACAGCGCCACGGCCCCAAGGATCATGTCGCCGATGGCTGGCGACAGGCCAAACATGCCCGAGGCTTCGCGCCACCCCAACCCCAGACCAAACAGCCCCATAATGGGCGCGAAAATTGCTGGCGGGGTGCGCCGCCCGAAGCCGGGTTTGGGAATATGAAGCGGCGGCGGCATGGGGCGGCGGGGTTGGGTCATGGGCGGGCTTTCAGCTTGGCTGGAACAACTGACCGGCCATCTGGCGGTAATCATCGAACCGGAAATGGTGAAACATCTGCTCAACCGGGGTGTTGCGGTAGCCTTGCGTATACAGGCCAAACCGCGCGCCCGCGCGCTGCGCCGTTTCCGCGTCAGTTTCACTGTCCCCGATATAGACGATGTCGCGCAAACTCAGCCCAAGCCCGGACACTACAGCCAGCAATGGCGCGGGGTCAGGCTTGGCCACGTCCAGACTGTCGCCGCCCACCACCACATCAAACATCGCGTCCCACCCCAGATGCGCCAGCGCCGCATGCGTGGGCCGCAAGGGTTTGTTGGTGCACAATCCCAGCGCCAGCCCATGGTCGCGCAATTGCGCCAGCATTTCGGGCACATGCGGATAAACACGCGTGTTCTCATGGGCACGTTCATAGAAATGCAAAAACCGCGCATGCAAATGTGCGGTCAGTTCGGGATCGTTGCGCCCTGTCACGGCCTGTTCCATGCGTTCCACGAAAACACGGGCACCGCGCCCCACGAAACTGCGCGATTGCTCAAAGCTGACAAGTGGCAGCCCTTCGCCCTCCAGAACCAGATTGGCCGCAGCATGAATATCAGGCGCGCTGTCAATCAGCGTGCCGTCAAGGTCAAAAATAACCGCGCGGATCACACTGCGACCCCGACAGCACCTTCTGCAGCGGCGCGAATGGCGCGGATATTATCCCCATAAGGCGCGGGGTGCTCCACCGATCCGCCCTTGAACACCGCAGATCCCGCAACCAGCACATCCGCACCCGCACGCGCCATCAGGGGCGCTGTGTCAGGCGTTATGCCCCCGTCAATTTCAATATGGATGGGCCGTGCCCCGATCATGGCGCGCAAACGCTGCACCTTGTCGGTCATGTCGATAAACTTCTGCCCGCCAAACCCGGGGTTCACTGTCATCACACAAACCAGATCCAACATATCCAGCAGGTTTTCCACACCGTCCAGCCCTGTTCCGGGGTTCAACGCCAGACCCGCTTTCGCGCCACTGGCACGAATGGCCTGCAAGGTGCGGTGAATATGCGGGCCTGCTTCCATATGCGCCGTAATGAAATCAGCGCCCGCCTTGGCGAACCCGTCAATATAGGGGTCCACCGGGGCAATCATCAAATGCACATCCATGACACCACGAATATGGGGACGGATGGCCGCGCAAGTGGCAGGCCCGAAGGTGATATTGGGCACAAAATGCCCGTCCATCACATCAACATGCACCCAATCCGCCCCCTGATCTTCCACCGCGCGGCACTCGGCCCCGAAATTGGCGAAATCAGCGGCCAGAATGGACGGCGCAATTTTGATGGCGCGCGAAAAGGTCATGATGCAGCACTCCTGAGTCGGCTTGTCGGCCTGTTCATAGCGCCCGATCAGGACAAATGCACCCCTTCACATCAGATCATAAAGCCGCAGCTGCCGGTTTCATCTTGCCACAAATACTCTCTGCCGAAGGCATACCACACTGCGTCCATGCGACACGGCAGCTACGCGCCCGCCAGCCTGGCCAATCGCGCATCGCGCAGGCGCGCGAAATCATCGCCTGCATGGTAGCTGGACCGCGTCAGCGGTGTGGCCGATACCATCAGGAACCCTTTGCCAAAGGCCGCTTTTTCATAGGCCTTGAATTCATCCGGCGTCACAAAGCGGTCAACGCGGTGGTGGCGCGGGGTTGGTTGCAGGTATTGGCCAATGGTAATGAAATCCACATCTGCCGCGCGCATGTCATCCATAACTTGCAGCACACCCTGCCGGTCTTCCCCCAAACCCACCATGATGCCCGATTTGGTGAACATGGACGGGTCCAGTTCCTTGACCCGCTGCAGCAAACGCAGGCTGTGGAAATAGCGCGCGCCGGGGCGCACCTCGGGGTATAGGCCGGGCACGGTTTCCAGATTGTGGTTAAACACATCAGGGCGCGCGGCAACCACGGTTTCCAGCACCGAGGGCGCGCATTTCAGAAAATCGGGGGTCAGAATTTCAATCGTTGTGTTGGGGCTGCGGTGGCGCACGGCGCGAATGGTCTGGGCGAAATGTTCCGCCCCGCCATCGTCCAGATCATCGCGGTCCACCGATGTGATGACCACATGTTTCAGCCCCAGCTTTTCCACCGCATGGGCCACGCGGCCCGGTTCAAACGCATCCAGCGTGTCAGGGCGGCCCGTGGCCACATTGCAAAACGTGCACCCGCGGGTGCAAATCTCGCCCATGATCATCATGGTGGCATGGCCCTGCGACCAGCATTCGCCCACATTGGGGCACCCGGCTTCTTCGCACACTGTGGTCAGCTTGTGCTCACGCATGATTTTATGGGTTTCGGCATACCCCTTGCCCCCCGGCGCCTTGACGCGAATCCAGTCAGGTTTCTTGGGTTGGGCCTGCACCGCGCGGTGGGCTTTTTCCGGGTGGCGCTGGTCAGGCAATTTCAAATCGCGCAAGGCTTCCCCTCCTGTGGACACTGCCAGCTTTCATCTAGCCCTATTTCGGGGCAAAAACAACGGGCACCGTTCAAGCCGGCCATGCGCTAGCTGCATGGCCGCATCACAGGGGCGCGCAGCATGTGCGGGCAGCGGCAATAAGCTCCTGTCCCGCCGCGCATAGATGCGCGCCCAGATCATCGAACCACGCCCCCCCATCGGACGCGGCCCGGCGCAACAGGGCGATCTGCCGGAAGGGTTCGGGCTGCCCAAAGCGCTGCAAGACAATGCCCTGCCCGCCTGCCGCTTCGGCGCGCACGGCAAGTTCGGGCAATAGCGTAAGTCCGAACCCCTGCGCCACCAGTCCGCACAGGGTGGACAGCGTGGATGCCCCCAGATCCAGCCGCGTCTGGCGCCGGTCAATCGCGCAAAAGGCCAGCGCCTGATCGGCCAGACAATGGCCATCATCCAGCAGTAACAAATGATCGGGGTTCAGCGTGGTCGGGTCCAGCGCATGGCGACCCTGTTCCAGTGCGCCGATGCGCCCTTCGGACCCCGCCAGCAGGAAGCAGTCCTGAAACAATGGCGCAATGACCAGATCAGGCGCGGGGGCAGGATCGGCCAGAACCACCGCATCCAGCCGCCCTTCGCGCAGGCCCGACAGCAGGTCGGCGGTCTGCGCCTCTCGCAGGCGCAGATCGCGGGTAATGTCGCCCGCGCGCAGCCGCGCAAGCGTTCCCGGCAACAGATAGGGCGCAATCGTGGGAATCATGCCCAGCGTCAACGCGGCCTGCAACCCCTGCCGCCGCGCTGAGGTTTCCAGTTCCATCGCTTCGGACAAAATGCGGTCCGCACGCGCCAGCACATCACGCCCCGCGCGCGTCAGGCGCACATCGCGCGGCAACCGTTCCACCAGCGCCACGCCAAGGATGGCTTCCAGTTCCTTGATCTGCATGGACAGGGCCGGTTGCGTCACATTAGCCAGGTCTGCCGCGCGCCCGAAATTGCGTGCCTGCGCAAGGGCACGAAAATAGGCAAGCTGTTTGAGGGTAACTTTCATAAGGCGGTCTTATCAAAAACGGCGCAAGATTGCCAAGTGTTCTGATTGTCGCGCCAGAGGGAACCGCAAGGCGGTTTCGCTGCCGCCTGAAGCAGTCACAATAGGCGCGGAATCAAGGGCGCAGCCCGCCGCGCCATCGGCGGGCCGTCCCGCGGCCTGCCGATGGCCTGATGGTGTGCCAAGCGCTTGAACGCAGGAATATGCCGCCTGCATAAAGTGCATCCCTTAACCGGCGGATCGGCAGCCCCCGGCCCGCCGATAGCGCGGGCTTTATCCAAGCCCGAACATCCATGACAGACCAGCCCCCCAACCACAGTCTAGCGTTTCACATCTGCCTTGACCGCCAGATCGCGCGCAATGGCGAAGGCCCCGCGCACGCGCTCCTTCTCGGTGCTCCAGTCGCGGCGCACGACAATCTTGTTGTCGCGCACTTTTGCCAGCCCCTGCTGGTCAGTCACGAATTCCACCAACCCAGCCGGATTGGCGAATTTATCGTTATGGAACTGGATGGTCGCCCCCTTTGGCCCCGCATCCAGCTTCGCAATGCCTGCGCGCTTGCATTCGGCCTTGATGCGCATGACCACAAGAAGCGTGTTCACTTCGCGCGGCAGCTTGCCAAACCGGTCAATCAGTTCGGCGGCGAACCCTTCCAGATCAACCTTGTTGGTCAGCCCCGATAACCGCCGATACAGGCCAAGGCGCACATCCAGATCGGGCACATAATCTTCCGGTATCAGCACCGGCACGCCCAGATTGATTTGCGGTGCCCATTGCCCGTCCAGGTCAGACACATCTGCAATCTCGCCCGAGCGGATTTTGGCGATCGTGTCTTCCAGCATTTGCTGATACAATTCATAGCCGACCTCGTTAATATGGCCGGACTGTTCTTCGCCCAGAATATTGCCCGCGCCGCGCAGGTCCATGTCATGACTGGCCAGATTGAACCCTGCCCCAAGGCTGTCCAGACTGGCCAGCAGGCGCAGGCGTTTTTGCGCCTGCGGGGTCAGCGGTGCGCGCGGTTTCGTGGTCAGGAAACAATAGGCGCGCGTTTTTGCCCGCCCGACACGCCCGCGTATCTGATACAGCTGCGACAGCCCGAACATATCAGCGCGGTGCACAATCATCGTGTTGGCGCGCGGAATATCAAGGCCGGATTCCACGATGCTGGTTGCCACCAGAACATCATATTTGCCATCATAAAAGGCGTTCATCCGTTCATCCAGATCGCCCGCCGCCATTTGCCCGTTGGCAGTAACATAGCTGATTTCAGGAACCTGATTGCGCAGGAAATCCTCAACTTCCGGCAGGTCGGATATGCGCGGCACCACGAAAAACGACTGCCCCCCGCGATAATGTTCGCGCAACAACGCCTCGCGCAGGGTCACAGTGTCGAATTCACTGACATAGGTGCGAATGGCCAGCCGGTCCACAGGCGGGGTCTGGATGATGGACAGATCCCGCACCCCCGTCAGCGACAATTGCAGCGTGCGCGGAATGGGCGTTGCGGTCAGCGTCAGCACATGAATATCGCTGCGCAATTCCTTCAGCCTTTCCTTATGGCCTACGCCGAAATGCTGTTCTTCATCAATGACCAGCAGGCCCAGATTGGCGAATTTCACGCCCTTGGCCAGCAGCGCATGGGTGCCTATGCAAATATCGACTGTGCCACGAGCCAGCCCGTCGCGGGTGGCGTTGGCATCCTTGGCCGACACAAACCGCGACAGCGGCTTGACCGTGATGGGAAAGCCGCGAAACCGGTCCGCGAATGTCTTGTAATGCTGGCGCGCCAGCAGCGTGGTGGGCGCAATGACCGCCACCTGAACGCCGGACATGGCCGCGATGAAGGCCGCGCGCATGGCCACTTCGGTCTTGCCGAACCCCACATCGCCGACCACCAGCCGGTCCATGGGGCGGCCACTGTCGAAATCATCCAGCACATCTTCAACCGCGCGCAACTGGTCATCGGTTTCGGCATAGGGGAAGCGGGCCAGAAATTCGTCCCACATGCCATCTGGTGCGGTGAATTGCGGCGCGCGGCGCAACTGGCGTTCGGCTGCGATGCGAATCAACTTGTCAGCAATTTCGCGGATGCGCTGTTTCAGCCGCGCTTTCTTGGCCTGCCATGCGCCGCCGCCCAGCTTGTCAAGCAACCCTTCTTCATGGCCATAGCGCGACAGCAGTTCAATATTTTCCACCGGCAGGAACAGCCGGTCCCCGCCTGCATATTCCAGCGCGATGCATTCATGCGGCGCGCCCATCGCCGTGATGGTTTCCAGCCCCGTATACCGCCCCACACCGTGGTCGACATGCACCACCAGATCACCGGGTGACAGGCTTTGTGCTTCGGTCAGGAAATTCTCGGCGCGTTTGCGCCGTTTGGCCCGCCCGACCAGCCGTTCGCCCAACACGTCCTGTTCGGAAATTACGGTCAGGTTCGGCGCTTCAAAGCCCTGATCCAGCGGCCAGACAGTCAGAAACAGCCGCCCCTTGGACGCAGCGCCCATATCGCGCGCGGTGGCGATGTGCTGCGCTGCCCCTGCGCCGTGATCTTCCAGCAGGCCCGCCAGCCGTTCGCGCGCGCCGTCCGAATGGCTGGCGATCACCACATCGCCCAGCTTGCGCCGGTCATTGACATGGGCGGCCAGCGCATCGAACACATTGGCTTCGGCCTGCCTTTCGGGGGCGAAACTGCGCCCCATCCGCCCGCCCGCATCCACAACACCCGGCCCCGGTGCGGTTTTCAGGGGCTGCAACTGGATGACGCGGCGCGACGACAGGGCCTTCTGCCATGCCGCTTCATCCAGATATAACTGTTCAGGCGGGCAAGGCTTATAGATGGTGTCCAGCCGCTTGCGATCGGCCATCGCTTCGCGGCGGGCATCATACTGATCGGCAATCCCGTCCCAGCGCGATAGGCGTGCCTGCGTGGTCTGGTCATCCAGCATGATGGACGCATCCGGCAGATAGTCAAACAGCGTTTCCATACGGTCATGGAAAAATGGCAACCAGTGTTCCATCCCCTGATGCTTGCGGCCCGCGCTGACCGCTTCATACAGCGGGTCATCACTGCCGGCAGCGCCAAACTCGATGCGGTAATTCTGGCGGAACCGCGTGATTGCGGCCTCATCCAGAATAATCTCGGACACGGGGGCAAATTCCACCACATCCAGCTTTTCCAGACTGCGCTGGGTGGCAGGGTCGAACCGGCGCGCCGCTTCCAGCACATCGCCGAACATGTCCAACCGCACAGGGCCAAGCTCACCGGGGGGGTAAATGTCGATAATGCCGCCGCGAATGGCATAATCGCCCGGTTCGGTCACTGTGGGGGCCTGGGTGAAGCCCATGCGCACCAACCAGCCGCGCAAGCCCCCCTCATCGATGCGCCGCCCGACCTGCGCGATGAAGGACGCGCCCGCCACCACATCGCGCGCGGGCACGGCTTGCATGGCCGCCGAAAGCGTCGTCAACAGCACAAACGGCCCCGGCACCCCATGAGCCAGCGCGGCCAGCGTGGCCATACGCGCGCTGGACACATCCGCATTGGGGGACACACGGTCATAGGGCAGACAATCCCATGCCGGAAAGCGCAGGACCGTCAGTTCAGGCGCGAAGAAGGCCAGCGCGCGGGCCATGGCCTCGGCGCGTTTGTCGTCGCGCGCGACATGCAGCAGGGGCGCGCCGGATTTTTCCAGCTCGCGCGCCAGCAAAACAGCGTCAAAACCTTCGGGCGCACCGCCCAGGGTGATTTGCGAATAGGTCTGTGTCATCGCGCCTGACCTACCCCGCGCTGATGCGGTGTCAATGCCTGAAATCCGCATCTTGCCCCTATATGGACAGCACCGAGGCCGTCATAACCCGCAACATACCCCAGATTGCGGTCAGGAAAATGATCACAACCCCCAGCAACTGCACCCAAAGCCTGTGACGCAACAACACACGCAGCAGCCTGTCTGCATCCAGCCTTTCGCGTTCAATCCGGAAGGCCAGCCGCAACACCATCAGGCGGGTTATCGTCAGCGGCAGCAGCAACAGAAACAACGCCTGCGCAAATTCCAGCCCATACACAAACGCCAGAACGAAGATCAGCGACATGACCGCAGTCACAAACCCCATGATCCAGTGGCCGATATGGCGCACCATCGCCAACATGCGCCGGACATGGATTTCAACCAGTATCTGCACATCTGCCAGTGTCTGCCCGCCATTGCGCCGCGCCTGAACGATCATGTCATAGGACACGCCAAGCACATTATGCGTGACCGCAGACCAGAACAGCGCAACCACAATCCAGAACCAGACCGAGGAAAACGACCGCATGTCGATCAGGCTTAGGATATTGTCAAGAAGGGCCAAAGCGTTCTGCTCCTGCATGGGCGGTATCATGGCACGGGCGGCACCCGCCCTACTTCTTGCAACGGCAGGGGGCGCGGCGCAAGGGGCGGGCCACTTGTCACAGCGCCTAATTGCGCGGCAACGTTAGCCCTATCAGTCCAAGATTGCGCTAACGTGTTCGCACGAAACAGGTTTTGACCCTTTTTTCGCCTTGATGTGCTGTCTATACCCACCCCTAAGCAGCACAGCGCGGAGAGTGGGACATGACAATCACAATTGGCATCAACGGATCCGGGCGCATCGGGCGCTGCACGCTGGCGCATATTGCCGAAAGCGCCCGCAATGACGTGGAAGTGGTCAGGATAAACGCCACCGGACCAATTGAAACCAACGCGCATTTGCTGAAATACGATTCCGTTCATGGGCGCTTCCCCGGAACCATCCGGGTTGACGGCGACACCATTGATCTGGGGCGCGGGCCAATCAAGGTGATGTCCACCTACAACCCCGAGGAACTGGACTGGGACGGGGTGGATGTGGTGTTGGAATGCACCGGCAAATTCAACGACCGCGACAAGGCGGCAGTGCATCTGGGGCGCGGGGCGTCGCGTGTGCTGGTGTCGGCCCCTGCCAAAAACGCGGATGCAACCATCGTGTATGGTGTGAACCATCGCAGTTTGCGCGCGGACCAGTTGGTGGTGTCCAACGGGTCATGCACCACCAATTGCCTTGCCCCGCTTGCAAAGGTGTTGAATGACACGATCGGCATTGACTCCGGTGTCATGACAACGGTGCACAGCTACACGGGCGACCAGCCCACACTGGACCGCCGCCACAAGGATCTGTATCGGGCGCGGGCGGCAGCCATGGCCATGATCCCCACCTCTACCGGCGCGGCCAAGGCCCTGGGCGAGGTGCTGCCGGAACTTGCGGGCAAGCTTGACGGAACATCGCTGCGCGTGCCCACCCCCAATGTCAGCGCGGTTGACCTGACCTTCTATGCGGGGCGCGATGTCACTGTGGAAGAAGTCAACGCCATCATGCGCGACGCCGCCAACGGGCCAATGGGGGCCGTGCTGGCCTATGACCCCGAACCCAAAGTGTCCATCGATTTCAACCACACGCCGCATTCATCCATCTTTGCACCCGACCAGACCAAGGTTGTGGGCGGGCGCATGGTGCGGGTGCTGGCATGGTATGACAATGAATGGGGGTTTTCGTGCCGCATGGCCGATGTGGCTGCCGCCATGGGCCGGTTGATCCACTGAACATGTCAGCGCAAGACAGTCCCAAAGGCCCGCCCCCGAAAGGCGGGCTTTTTCATGCGACGCTCTGCCCCCTTTCGCGCCACGCGCCACGTTGATACATATTCAAAAAATCATAAAGGATGTTGTGAATGCGCTGTTTTGCCCCGTTCCTGATTGCCCTGTCATGCCTGATCACACCCGCCAGCGCCGGTCAGGTGTTCACGGCGCAACCGTCCGCGCAGCAATTGCAGGACGCGCCAGTGCTGCTGGTTGATATTCGCCAGCCCCATGAATGGGTGGAAACCGGGGTTCTGCCGAACGCGCTTCTGTTGCCCTTTGACACGCCGGATACATTTCTTGCGGCGCTGCGCCCGCATTTGCAGCCCGGCCAGCCTGTTGCGCTGATCTGCCGGACCGGAAGCCGCACCAGCCGCGCGGCGCGCATTCTGGCCCAAGAGATGGATGTGCCCGTCATTGATGTGCAAGGGGGCATGTTCGGGCTGATGAATGCAGGCTATGCGCCCGAACGCCCCACACGCGCGCAGGGCTGCACCCTGTGCCAGCACTAGGCCCGCACAATCTATACCCGCTTTTTCCACGGGCTTTAGCGTTCATCAGCATTCGCACGCCCCAGCCTGACCCTGTGGGGTCGCGTATTTTGGCGCCCAAACCCATGTCCCAGTTTTGCGCAATACGCGCGAAGACCGGGAACAGCGTTGCCGCGGGGCGTTTGAACGCGGGCCTTGCTGTCTGGCGACATGCGCGATGGCTGGCGGCCCTCGCTTGCCCCTGTGTGGATGACACTGTAGGGAGGGACCCTGTAGTGTCGGCCAAAGAGATGCATCGTGACAATTCCCAAAGACATGGCCGATCCGGCAGCACCAAGAATTGCCATGATTGTCTGGAATACCTTCGATTCAGATGCGCGGGTCCAGAAGGAAATCGCAACGCTTAACAGGGCCGGGTATGTGGTCCATGTCTTTTGCCGCCGCGCCACACCGTCAGGCCCGACGACAGAACATCGCGGTCCCGGTCTGGTGGTCGAACGCTTCCCGCGCGCGACCGGGCGCGACACGCTGGGCGCGGCGGGTTTCGTGGCCGCACCGACACGCCGCAGCCGAGCAGGACAAATACTGCACATGACGCGCCAGCTTGTCATGCAACAGCAGATGGTCCGCGCCATGGTGGCAATCAGGCCCCGTGTGGTTCATGCACATGACCTGAACACCCTGATCCCGGCCTTGCAGGCCGCGCGCCGTGCGGGGGTGCCGCTGATCTATGATGCGCATGAATTCAACATGGACAGGATCGATCAGAACAACTGGCTGCGGCCCGCATTCCGCCGCCTCGAGGGGTATGCCCTGCGCCACGCGGCGCGGGTAATTGTCCCCTCGCCGGGGATTGCCCGTGCGCTGGCGCGGTTTTATGGCGTGCAACGCCCCGATGTTCTGGGCAACTGGCCAATGCTGGACACCACCCGCAAACCCTCCGCACAGGATTTGCGGGCACGTCTTGGGATCGGGGCGGAACGGGTTGTGGGCCTGTATCAGGGGGGATTGCAACCCCATCGCGGGCTGCATCATCTGGTTGCTGCCGCAGCCGGGGTTCCGGGTCTTGATCTGGTGCTTATGGGCGACGGGCGATTGCGCGATGCGCTGGCGGCCCAGATTACCGCACTGGGCACAAGCGCGCGGATACATCTGATGCCGCCAGAACCGCTTGATCAGTTGCTTGCGCTAACAATGACAGCCGATTTCGGGGTTCACCCCCTAGAGGCAAGTTGCCTCAATCATGCATATGCCAGCCCCAACAAGCTGTTTGAATATTTGCATGCTGGTCTGCCTGTCATCATGACCGACCTCCCCGAAGCGCGCCGGGTGCTGAATGCGGCCCCGGCAGGAAACCCTGCCATTCTGGTGCCACCGGGGGATCAGACAGCCTTGCGTGATGCGTTGCAAATGCTGACCAACACACCGAAGCGCCGCGCGGTTCTGGCCCATCGCGCAAAGGCCGCAGGTCAGATGTATTGCTGGCAAATGCAAGAAGACACCCTGACCCGCCTTTATCAGGACGTGTGCGGCGGGTGAATGCGGCGCTGCTTCGTCATGCGGCCCACCGCGCCAGTATACGCCCCGCAAAGGCACGCGGGCTGGCCCGGCAAAGGGATCATGGCCTTTTGTCCCCCGTCACGCGGCCCAAGCCCCGGCGCCTTGACAAGCGAAAGAGTTTACGAAACACGGGGGCCATTATAGGATATATTATCGCGGTGATGAAACAGCACACCGTCCGTATTTGTGGCATTTTGATGTGTTGAAAAAGAAGAATGGGCAGGCTTTTGAAAACCATACATAAAAAGTTGAAGGAACGGTCCGTGACCGTGGGAATTCTGGGGCTGGGCTATGTGGGTATTCCATTGTCGCTGGCCATTTCGGACAAAGGGCTGCGCGTTATCGGCTTTGATGTCAGTGAACAGCGCGTAGAACAACTGAACGCGGACCAAAGCCCGATCCGCCACATCCTGTCCGAAGACATTGCCCGCATGCGCCATCAGGGCTTCGAGGCCACAACGGACATGCGCCGTGCGGCTGAATGTGACGCGCTTATCATCTGTGTGCCAACCCCGCTGAACCGCCAGCGCGAACCTGATCTCAGCTTTGTGGTGGCGACGATGGATGCGATTGCCCCCTGGCTGCGCAAGGGGCAACTGGTATCGCTGGAAAGCACCACATGGCCGGGCACAACGGATGAGATTCTGGCCCCCTATTTCGACCGCGCCGGGTTGCGCATTGGTGAAGATGCATTTCTGGTCTATTCCCCCGAACGCGAAGATCCCGGCAATACGCAATTCACGACCCATTCAATCCCCAAGGTTCTGGGCGGGGTCACGCCCCAGTGCCTTGCCGCCGGTCAGGCCCTGTATGAGGTGTTCATTGACCGCATTGTTCCGGTCAGTTCGGCCCGCGCGGCAGAACTGGTCAAATTGCTGGAAAATATCCACCGCTCGGTAAATATTGGTTTGATGAATGAAATGAAGGTGCTGACCGACCGGATGGGGGTTGATATCTTCGAGATTGTCGACGCTGCCGCAACCAAGCCCTTCGGCTTTACCCCCTATTATCCGGGTCCCGGGATCGGCGGACATTGCATCCCGATCGACCCGTTTTACCTGACCTGGAAGGCGCGCGAATATGGGCTTCACACCCGTTTTATCGAACTGGCCGGCGAGATTAATGCAGGCATGCCCGATTATGTGGTCAACCGACTGATTGCGGCCATGAACGCACAAGGCAAGGCCCTGAAAAATGCGCGCGTGCTGGCGCTGGGGATTGCCTATAAACGTGATGTCGATGACATGCGCGAAAGTCCGTCGGTCTTTGTCATGGAGCGGCTGCAGGCATGGGGGGCCGAAGTGGCCTATAGCGATCCGCATGTCCCGAAGTTCCCGGACATGCGGGAACATGATTTCGACCTGTCTTCGGTTGATTTGACACCCGAAATTCTGGCGGGGTTCGATGCAGTGGTGCTGCTGACCGACCACAATGATTTCGACTACGCTATGATCCTGAAACATGCCCAGTTGCTGCTGGACACACGTGGCAGGTATCGCGGGCAATCCGCCCCCAATCTTTACAGAGCCTGATAGCGGGTTTTCCCAGCAGCCAAAAAGACGGATACCAAGATGAGCGAACCCAAAAGGATCCTTGCGTTTGTGCCAAACGGTGCCTCGACTGACAACAGGGTTGTGCGCGAGGCAGAAAGCCTGAAAGCGGCAGGCCATGATGTGCTGTTGGTTGGCCTGCGCCTGCCAAACCTGCCCGGGTCCGAAGCGTTCTCGCCCAAAGGCGTGCGGATACGAAGGATTGATTGGCAGTATCGCGCCTTTTCGCACATTGCTATGGTTTATGCGGCTATCTTGCTACCGTTGCTTGCAGCTGTCACGCTGGTTGCGGTTGTGCTGGGGTGGTATATCTACAACGGCGTTCTGGCCCCGCTGGCTGGCGCGCTGTTTAACGCAGTCAGTGATTTGATCAGACTTCTGGGCAACTGGTTTCACGGGCTGATCAGTTCATCGCAGGCCCCGCTATTTGCGACGGGCTACAGCATCGAAGACATCGCAGCCACGCATCCTATGGCCTATCACGTTGTTGTGGTGGTTATTCTTTACTTGATCTACCTTGTGTTGCGGCAGCCGTTCAACCGCTTTGGCAACGCGATCGGGCTGCTATATAAGCAGGTCATTAACAACCCGGCGATTTCGGTTGTTCGGCAAAAGGTGCGCTACGCCCGCAATTACGGCGAAAACGAGAATGTCCAGCAATACACATTGCTGGAATCGTTGCTGGCCCCGACAAACACGGCACAAGGTGGATTCCATGAACGGATTTCACACCATTTTGTCGCCAAATCACGCATTAACGGCTTTGTCGAAGCGGGCCGTGCGTTTCGCCCTGATGTCATCCATTGCCACGAAATCGGACCGCTTCCGGCAGCCATTGCGCTGAAAAAGGAACTGGGGTGCAGGGTAATCTACGACGCACATGAAATATATGACGATCTGGCAAATGCTTCTTCGCGCATGTCGGCAGCCCATCAGGCAATCCACAAAGAATGCTTGCCCCATGTCGATGGTTTTGTGACTGTCAACGAGGCGATTGCAGATTATTACGTCCGCACCTATCCCGCGCTGCCCAGTCCCGTCATAATGCCAAATTCCGTATATCCGAAGTCTGTCACCTATGACGGGCGGCTGCATGAGGCCGCCAAGCTGCCACAAGGGGCAAAGATCATCCTGTATCAGGGCGGGTTTTCACCCCACCGTGGTTTGCCTATCCTGCTTGAAGCGGCGTTCAGCCTGCCTGAGGACTGGTATGTGGTCTTCATGGGCCGTGGCCCGCTGGAAGACCAGCTTAGGGATGGGGCAGCCGCATTTCAGGCGGAAGCCCTGTCCAGACTGCGCAAAGGGCTGACGCTTGAGGCATTGGCCGATAACGACGATTTAGAACGGCTTACGACACTGGCGCAGGTAGCGGCTGGCGAGAATGGGACGCCCATCATGCGCGAAGTTCCGCTTGAAGAATTCGCCCTTTCCAAAGCGTTGGAGACAATGACCGAAGAAGACACAATCAAGGAAACCATCGGAAGAACAGTTGCCGAACTACGCGACGCTGAATATCAGCTTTCCGCCGAACGCAAGGTCCGCCGCATTATTGACAGCGTGCGTTTTTCCCGAAAGTTCGAAAAGGCACGCTTTGTGCCAATGGCACCGCATTCTGAACTTGTGGAATGGACTTCGGGCGGAACGATCGGCATCATCCCATATGAAAATATCGGCCTTAATCACTGGAACTGTTCACCCAACAAGATTTGGGAGTATCCCAATGCGGGGTTGCCAATTCTGGCATCGCGGCTGAACTACCTGACGCGCACAATCCAGAAATGGGATATCGGCTGGACCATCGCATCCGATCCGACAGTTGCCGAAATCGTCGCGGCCATTCGGGCAATCACAGACGCGGAACTTGAACAGAAACGCGCGGCTTGCAAACGCTTTATTGACGCTGACAATTATACATTGCACGAAAAACGTTTGCTTTCCCTGATGGACAAGGTTGCAGCATGACCATGGACGCGCAGACCACGCTAGATGAGGAGACCTGTTCATGACCACCCCCACCCGCTATGCCCTGATCGGTGCTGCCGGTTATATTGCGCCGCGCCATCTGAAAGCCATCCGAGAGACGGGGGGCACGCTGGTTTCGGCCTATGATATCAATGACAGCGTCGGGATCATGGACAGCCATTTCCCCGATGCCGCTTTTCATACCGAATTCGAGCAATTCGAAAGCCATATTCACGGCCTGCGCCAAGCGGGCGCGGGGGTGGATTATGTTGCGATCTGCAGCCCGAATTACCTGCACAAGGCGCATTCGGCCTTCGCCTTGCGCGCGGGCACCGATGCGATCTGCGAAAAGCCGCTGGTTCTGCACGCCGCAGATCTGGATGCGCTTGCCACGATCGAGGCCGAGACCGGCAAGCGGGTCTATTCAATCCTGCAACTGCGCCTGCACCCGGCCATCATTGCGTTACGCGAAAAGATCCACGCCGCCCCTGCAGGCAAGGTGTTCGATGTGGATCTAAGCTACATCACCTCTCGCGGGGCGTGGTATCATGCCAGCTGGAAGGGGTTTGAACACAAGTCAGGCGGGATTGCGACCAATATTGGCGTGCATTTCTATGACATGCTGCATTTCCTGTTTGGGGCGAATACGAAAAATATGATCCATCATCGCAGCGCCGACACGGCGGCGGGCTATCTGGAATTCGACCGCGCGCGGGTGCGCTGGATGCTGTCGATCAATCGCGCCAATCTGCCAGCGCAGACGCCCGCAGGGCAGACAACCTATCGTTCCATCACTGTCGATGGCGAGGAGATCGAGTTTTCCGGCGGATTCACCGATCTGCATACCCTCAGCTACAGGCATGTCCTGCAAGGCAAGGGGTTCGGCCTGTCAGATGTCCGCCCCGCCATCGAGATGGTCGAGCATATCCGCCACGCGCCCGTGCAACCGACCCAAGGCGCAGCGCATCCCGCGCTGGCCGGATTGGCCGCGCGATGAGTGGACAGGCGGCAAGCCGACCCTTGGTGGTCTTTGCGTATGCGTTCGCGCATCGCAAGACGCAGGATTTTCTGTTCGAGATGGTCGCTGCGGGATATCACAACCTGACCGTGATCGGTGCCCCCAAGGTGAAACTCGCCCATACGGATACAACAGTCTATTTCCGCAGCGGGCTTCGCCGCGCGCCACCGCTGAAGACAGAAGCGCTTTGTCGGGCACTGGACCTGACATATATAGAATGTGCGCATGACGATCTCAGGACAATCACCAAGGTCGCACAGCACTCGGGGGCACGCATGGCCGTTATCTCGGGGGCGCGCATTCTCAAACGCGACGTGATAGCGGCCTTCCCAGATGGCGTGCTTAACCTGCACCCCGGCAAGCTTCCTGAGACAGCGGGACTCGATTCCTTTTATTATTCCATCATGCGCAATGTCGTGCTTGGTTTCACCGCGCATTTCATTGATCACCGGATCGATGCCGGTCACCAACTGTTTTTTGAGGAAACACCGATCGGCCCCGGCGACACGCCCGAGATTATCCTTGAAAACAATTACCAGACCCAGATCCTTGGGCTGCGGCGTTTCCTGAAATTGCTGGCGCAAGACAAGCTTCATACCATACCCATCGACCGTCCGTCGAAAAACGAACCGATGTGCCCAGAAGCGAAGCGTGCAAGCCTTTTGCGGCTGCCGGAATGGGTGGCCCGGCGCTATCTCGACCAGCAGGCCCGGCGGCTGATCGCTGCCATCGAAGGCAACGATCCGGACATGGTTCAGGCTGTGCTTGATCACCATGCCGAGTTGGTCGCCCATCGCACCCCCGAGGGCTGGACCCCACTGATCGTGGCCTGCCACCATCAACGAAAAGCCATTGCCCGGCTTTTGCTGGAACGCGGGGCCGATCCCAACCTTGGGGGCGGACGCAACGGCACTACCCCGCTGATGTATGCCAAGACCGCGCTGGTGGGACAGTCCCCCCCCGACACCGGACTTCTGGAACTGTTGCTTTCGCACGGCGCCGGGATTGACCGGACCGATGCACTGGGGCGCGATATCTTTTTCTATCTGGAACAGGCCGGTGCCGATACTCTTGTGGCATGGCTTAAATCACGAAAGGCGCCCTGATGCAATTCATCGACCTTGCAGCCCAGCAAGCCCGCATCAAGGACCGGATTGACGCGCGCATTCAGGCGGTGCTGGCGCATGGCGGGTATATTTCCGGCCCCGAGGTGGCCGAGTTCGAGGAAGCGCTGGGGGCCTTTTGCGGTGCGCGTCATGTGATCGGCTGCGCCAACGGAACCGACGCGCTGGAATTGGCGATGGTGGTGCTGGGCCTCGGCCCTGGGGATGCCGTCTTCTGCCCGTCCTTCACCTTTGCCGCCACCGCCGAGGTGGTTCCGACCACCGGGGCCGTTCCGGTGATGTGCGACATCGACCCGGTCACCTACAACCTGTGCCCGGACAGCCTGACCCGCGCTGTGGCCCATGCGCGAAGCATGGGGTTGCGCCCTGCGGCAGTCACTGCGGTGGATCTGTTCGGCCTGCCTGCCGATTACGATGCGATCGAAGCACTCTGCGCCGCACACGGGATGGCGCTGGTCGCAGACAGTGCACAGGGTTTCGGGTCCATCTACAAGGGCCGGGCCAGTGGCACGATTGGCGATATCGCCACCACCTCGTTTTTCCCGGCCAAGCCACTGGGCTGCTATGGTGATGGCGGCGCGATCTTCACCGATGATGACGAAACCGCCGGGATCCTGCGCTCGCTCAGGGTTCATGGAAAGGGGGCGGACAAATACGACAATGTCCGCATTGGGCGAAATTCGCGTCTGGACACAATTCAGGCCGCGATCCTGCTGGAAAAGCTGGCGATCTTTGACGATGAACTGGAACGCCGGCAGGCCGTGGCCGCGCGCTACACGGCGGCGCTGTCGGGGCTGATTGACACGCCGGTGGTGCCCGCGGCGCTGCGCTCCAGTTGGGCGCAATACACGCTGCGCACCCGCCCCGGCCAGGACCGTGCCGCGCTGATGGGCGCGCTGAAACGCGCCGGGGTGCCCAGCGTCATCTACTACCCCCGCCCGCTGCATATGCAGACCGCCTATGCGGATTTCCCCCGCGACCCGGCCGGTCTGCCCGCATCTGAATCCGCCGCCGCGCAGGTCTTCAGCCTGCCGATGCATCCCTATCTGGGTGCCGAAGAACAGGACCGGGTTATTGCTGCGCTGCAGCAAGCACTTGCGGATCAGCACACCCTGACATCCACAATACCGGGATAGTTTCATGACTTTCAGAATTCTGACCATCGTTGGTGCGCGCCCGCAATTCGTCAAATGTGCCGCCCTGCGCAAGGTGATCGATTCCTCGGATCAGGTTGATGAAATTCTGGTCCATACCGGACAGCATTATGATTTTTCCATGTCTCAGGTCTTCTTTGACCAGTTGGGAATCCGCGCGCCCGAACATGCGCTGGGGATCAACGGCAAAAGCCACGGCGCCATGACCGGCGAAATGCTGGCCGCGATTGAGGGCCTGATCGTGTCGGAACGCCCCGACGCCGTGCTGGTCTATGGTGACACCAATTCCACACTGGCCGGGGCTTTGGCAGCGGCGAAGCTGCATGTGCCCGTGATCCATGTCGAGGCGGGCCTGCGGTCCTTCAACAAGCGCATGCCCGAGGAAATCAACAGGATCATGACCGACCATGTCAGCGATCTGTTATTCTGCTCCACAAGTGAAAGTGTGCGCAACCTGGCGAATGAGAATATTCATACTGGCGTGCACCATGTCGGCGATATCATGTATGACGTGACCCGCGCGGTTCAGGGACTTGTGCGCCCCGAACGCGCGCGCGACACTTGGGGCCAGCCGGGCAAGGGCCTGGCCATGTGCACCATACACCGCGCCGAGAACACTGCCGACCCTGCGCGCCTGCAACAGGTGGTGGAGTATGTGCGCAGTTTCGCGGGCAGCCATGTCATTATCCTGCCGCTGCACCCCGGCACCCGCGCGCGCATGAGTGCCGCGCAGATCGACCTGAGCGGGCTTACCGTCATCGACCCCCTGCCCTATCTGGAAACCCAGGAATTGCTGGCGGCCTGTGACCTGATCCTGACAGATTCCGGCGGCATGCAGAAAGAGGCCTATTTCCACGGTGTCGACTGCATTACCCTGCGCGATGAAACCGAATGGGTTGAAACGGTTGCCTGCGGCTGGAACAGGTTGTGGACCGTGGATGATTACAAACCACGTCGGCCCATTTCGGAATATGGCGAGGGGCGCAGTGCAGAGCGGATGGTGGAAATCATCAAACAATTTAACGGATATTCATAAATCAACCAACCTGCGCCCGCTCGCCAAGGTCGCGCCGGAAGCCCTGATTTCCCGCGCGCCAGGGTGCGGAACGCCTTGGAACGTTACAAACGCGGCCAGTCATAGTCGGTCAAAACAGCGTTGAGAACCGCCCCAAGGGCCACTGCCCCCTTGCTGCGCCGCAAGATGTTTTCCCGCTTGCCGCTTGATTTTCCTGCCCCGATCATGTTAGCGCAATCACAGACTTTGCATCCACGCTTCAAACATGGGGAATAGCCTGATGACCACACGTCTTGCCATTAACGGCTTTGGCCGTATCGGGCGACTGGTGCTGCGCGCCCTGGTCGAACAGAACCGCGATGATCTGGAAATCGTCGCCATCAACGACCTTGGCCCGGTTGAAAACAGCGCGCATTTGCTGCGCTTTGATTCCGTGCATGGGCGGTTCCCGACTGAAGTGACCGTTGACGGTGACTGCATCAATGTGGGGCGCGGCCCCATCAAGGTGACCGCCGAACGCGACCCTGCGAACCTGCCTTGGGACGATATCGACATTGTGCTGGAATGCACCGGCATTTTCACCGATGCCGAGAAGGCGAAGGTGCATCTTGGCCGCGCGGGCAAGGTTCTGGTCTCGGCCCCGTCCGGTGGCGCGGATAAAACGATTGTGTTTGGCGTGAACCATGACCAGTTGACCGCTGCGGACCGCATTGTGTCCAACGGGTCTTGCACAACCAATTGCCTTAGCCCGGTGGCCAAGGTGCTGCATGACACTGTGGGCATTTCGCGCGGCTTCATGACCACCATTCACAGCTACACGGGCGACCAGCCCACGCTGGACACCATGCATAAGGACATGTATCGCGCCCGCGCCGCCGCCATGAGCATGATCCCCACATCAACCGGGGCCGCGCGCGCTGTGGGTCTGGTGCTGCCCGACCTGAACGGCAAGCTGGACGGCGTTGCCATTCGCGTGCCCACGCCCAATGTGTCGGTTGTCGACCTGACATTTGAAGCGATGCGCGATGTCACCGCCGAGGAAATCAATGCCGCAATGATCGCCGCTGCGACCGATGGCCCGCTGAAGGGTATTCTGGGCGTCACCGACCAGCCCAATGTCAGCATGGATTTCAACCATGATCCGCGCTCCAGCATCTTCCATCTGGACCAGACCAAGGTTCTGGAAGGGCGCATGGTGCGCGTGCTGAGCTGGTATGACAATGAATGGGGCTTCTCAAACCGCATGCTGGACACCGCGGCGGCGATGGCGCGCGCCGTTTGACATAACCCGCGCGCGCGACCCAACTTGCGCGCGCGCGCCCCGGCCTTGGGCAGATGATCGTATCTGACCGGGGCCACCAGTATATGCGGCCCTGCCCGCGCCACGCAGGGCCATTGCGGCGCGTCTTGTGCAAAACCGCTTGACACTGTGATGCGCGCAGGACCACGTTTGCATCATGCAAAACGCCACGCACCACCAGCTTGACATGCGGCCCACGCGCCGGCTTGCCATGACCGGGGCGTTGCGTCAGGCGATTGATTTTCTGAAACTGGACAATCTGGCGCTGGCGCAGCGGCTTAAGGCGCTGGCAGAAGCCAACCCCGCCCTGGGATTGCGCAGCCTGCCCCCACAGCCGGACAACACGCCCCCCCCACGCGCGGCGGCACCGGTGGCGGGTGCGGGGGGCACTGCGCTGACCGAATTGCGCCTTGCGGCCCCTGACGCCAGCCTGCGCGACCATGTCGCAACCGAAATCGCAATCGCGTTTCGCACCCCCGAAGACCTGCGCATCGCGTCACTTTTTGCAGAGGCACTGGAACCCACGGGCTGGCTGGGCGAACCGCTTGCGACACTGGCGCGGCGTGCGGGCTGTGCCACCGACCACGCCGAGCGTATTTTGATGCGCCTGCAACAAATTGAACCCGCAGGCATATTCGCCCGCGATCTTGCAGAATGCCTGCGCCTGCAGGCCAGTGAACGCGGCCTGCTAACTGACGCCATGGCCACTGTTTTGCAGCATCTGGATTTGATAGCGCGCGGCAAAATCGACACGCTGGCGGAGCTTTGCAACACGGATGCAGGCCAGATCATGGGCCTGATCGGGCAGATCCGCAGTTTTAACCCCAAGCCGGGGCTGGTCTTTGCGCCCGTCGACACCCCGATCCGCCCGCCGGATGCCATTATCCATGACGCCGGCCCGAATGGCTGGCGCGTGGAGTTGAATGACGCCACCACCCCCGAAATCAAGCTGCGCACACCGCCTTCAGGCACAGCAAAGGATGACGCCTATGATGCTGCCCTTGCCGAAGCGCGCTGGATTTTGCGCGCGGTGTCGCGGCGCAATGCGACAGTGCTGCGCGTTGTTGGCGCCGTTGTGACGCTGCAATCGGAGTTTCTGCGCGCCGGGGTGTCGGGGTTGCGCCCCCTGACGCGCGTTCAGGTGGCCGAGCAGGCGGGATTGCACGAAACGACCATCGGCCGCGTGGCCACCGCAATGCTGGTCCAGACCCCCCAAGGCACATTGCCCCTGCGCAGCCTGTTCGGCCCTGCCCTGAAGGCCACCACTGACGCAGACGGCATTGCCGCAAGCGCCGTGCGCCACCGGTTGCGCGAAATCATCGCGTCCGAAGACCCCGCAGCCCCCCTCAATGACGCGGCCCTGGCCGATATTCTGGCCGCTGAGGGCATTCAGGTGGCCAGACGCACCATTGCCAAATACCGCGACATTATCGGGGCGGGGTCATCGCGCCAGCGCCGCAGCCGCTACAAATTGACGCGCGGCACGAACCGTTGAGGTGCTGTGTGCAACTTGTCCAGAATGCGTGAAAACCACGCGCATTGCGCAATCCCACGGCATGGAAAATTTCGTACAATCCGAATAACAACATAATAAATAAAGATTTTCTTGAAGCTTTTTACCTGTGATATTTTGGCATGATTACTGCATTAAACTGGTGCAGGTATATTCTTCGCCTGCCAATGCTAACCTTCGGCCATTCCGGCCGTCGGATGAAACAGGGAGACTCGGACCATGAGAATTTTCCACCGAACTCTTGTCGCTTCGGCCATTGCGCTTTGCGCTGTGCCAGCAGTTCATGCACAGGAGTTGATCGTTGGCTTTACCCGCGACGCTGATACGCTGGACCCTGCCAACCACCGAAACCGCGAAACCGAAACCATCATTCGCAACATCTATGACGGTATCCTGACGCGGTCTTCGGACATGCAAATTCATCCCGAAATTGCCGAAAGCTACACGCAGGTTTCCCCCACTGTGTATGATTTCACCATCCGTTCGGGGATCACGTTCCATGACGGGTCAAGCCTGACAATCGAGGATGTGAAATTCACACTGGACCGGATTGTTCAGGAAGGCGGCATGGGCAATGGCCAGTCCAGCCCGCGCGCCAGCCTTATGGGCCCTGTTGAATCAGTCGAGATACTGGATGACACCACCATCCGCATTTCCCTAAGTGAACCGTGGCCGCTGTTGCCTGCGATGCTGCCCCACCAGCAGATCGTTTCACGCGCCCATGTGGACGCTGTCGGGTCCGATGGCATGGCCACCCAACCCATGGGGTCCGGCCCGTTCCGACTGGCCGACTGGCGGCGCGGGGATTCTGTCGTTCTGGAACGGTTTGACGACTATTACGGCGGTGCAACAGGCATTCCCGAAGCTGGCCCCGCCTGCGTGGAGCGTGTAATTTTTCAGGTGATCCCGGAATCGGCGTCGCGCGTTGCCGCGCTGTTGTCAGGGGATGTGCATATCATCAACGAACTGCCGCCCCATTCCATGAATCAGGTCAATAACAGCCCCAATGCGCAGGTCATGGCTGTGAACGGCACGCGCAGCTTCTTTCTGGCGATGAACAATCAAGGCGAGATATTTGACGATGTGCTGGTCCGTCAGGCCGTGGCGCATGCGATTGACCGCGACCTGATCATTGACCGCATTCTGGGCGGCACGGCCACCACGATTGACGGCATTCTAAGCCCGGATGCCTTTGGCAAGAACCACGACTTGCCCAGCTATGCCTATGATCCCGACCGGTCCCGCGAATTGCTGGCGCAAGCAGGCTATCCTGACGGCATTTCAATCACGCTGGACACCGAAGGGGCGCTGCGCGACACGGCAGAAGCGATTGCATCGCTGTTGACCAATGCCGGGATCACCACGCGCGTGCAAGTTGGCGAAGGCACCTTGCTGACGCAGAAATGGCGCACGCAAGGCGGCGCGAAAGAAGGTGACATGTATCTGAGTTCGTGGGGGAATTCCACGCTTGACCCCTTCGACATTTTTGTGCCGACCCACCGCACTGATGACCGCGGAAACTCGGCAGGCTATGCCAACCCCGAACTGGATGCGCTGCTTGATGAAGCAGGGGTGGAACTGGACCGCGACAGACGCGCCGCACTGTATCAGCAGGCCGAAGCGCTGGTGAATGCGGACGTGCCCTATATCTATCTGTGGGTTCCCCAGGACCTGTATGGGGTGTCAACGCGCATCAGCAACTGGTCGCCCAGCCCGGACAGCCGCATCAACCTGCACCGGGCTTGCCTGAACTGATAAACGCCTGTTGCGCAGGGCAGCCCGGCTGCGCTGCGCAACATTCCGCGAAACCGCATACCAGCTGCCAAACGCGGCGCTGTGCATCTGCCCAAGGACTGTCATGTCCTTGTAACCCGGAGGACGGCATGACCTTGACCAAGCTTCTTGAACGACTGGCGCAACTTGTGCCCGTGCTTCTGGGGGTAAGCGTGATTGTCTTTGTGATGATGGCGCTGACACCGGGCGACCCGATCCAGATCATGATCGGTGATCAGATCGTCACCCCCGAACAAGAAGCCCAGATGCGGCGCGATATCGGCCTTGACCGGCCCATGGTAGAACGCTTCTTCGTTTTCCTTGGCAATGCGGTCCAGTTTGATTTCGGCCAAAGCTTCTATCATCGCCGCCCTGTGGCCGATGTTATTGTCGAACGCCTGCCCGCAACGATTGAACTGACGCTTGTAGCGATGATTATTGCGCTGGTGACTGCCATTCCGCTGGGGGTTCTGGCGGCGGTGCGCAAGAATTCCATCTTTGACCGTATTGCCACAGTGGGCGGCCTTCTGGGTGTGTCCTTGCCGGGGTTCTGGTTCGGTATTTTGCTGTTGATGCTGTTTGCAGTGCATCTCAATATCCTGCCGGTGGCGGGGCGCATCAACTATGGCATCAGTCAGGGGATCACGCCCTATACGCATTTTCTGCTGATCGACACCTTGCTGAACGGGCGTCTGGACGCGTTTCGCAATGCATTGGCGCATATTGCTTTGCCTGCAATCACGCTTGGCCTGCCCATGACCGCCATTTTGATGCGCGTCACCCGCACCGCCATGCTGGAAGTGCTGCGCGCCGACTATATCACCTTCGCACAGGCCAAGGGCCTAAGCCGGCAGCGTATCCTGTGGCGGCACGCGCTGAAAAACGCGCTTATTCCGACAGTTTCGGTGGCGGCCATTGAAACCGGCAGTTTGCTGGGGGGGAATATGATCATTGAAACCGTGTTCGGCTGGCCCGGTCTGGGACGGCTGGTGGTCGAAAGCATTTTCGTGCGCAACTACCCCTTGGTTCAGGCGGCAGTGCTTCTTTATGCGGTCATCTATGTGATGCTGAACTTCTTCGCCGATATTCTGTATACCATTCTTAACCCACGGGTGAAGCTGTGAGCGTGATTGAGCAAAGCCCCCCCGTTGCAGCCGAATCCCTGTTCCGGCGCAACATCGCCGCCTTTATGGAAAACCGCCTTGCCTTCGGGTCCGCAATTGTGGTGGTTCTGTTCATCCTGATGGCAGTTTTAGCGCCATGGATTGCGCCCAATGACCCTTATGCGACCAATCTTTTCTTTCGGTTGCAGCCGCCTGTCTGGATGGAAGGGGGGGACTGGGCCTATCCGCTGGGTGCGGATTCACTGGGCCGGTGCATCCTGTCACGCATCATTTATGGCGCGCGCATTTCAATTTTCATCGGCGCGGCGGTCATTCTGGTGGCCACAAGCATAGGTATTCTGGCGGGGCTGGCGGCTGGGTATCTGCGCGGCTGGGTCGATGTGGTGATTTCACGGCTGGTCGATATTTTGCTGGGCTTTCCCTACCTGATCTTTGCGATTGGCCTGATGGCCATGATGGGACCGGGCCTGGGCAATATTATCCTTGCGCTGGCCTATAAGGAATGGGTCATTCCCTGCCGCGTGGTGCGCGGGGAAACGCTGGTCACCCGCGAGCTGGAATATGTCGAGGCCGCGCGCGCCCTTGGCGCATCGGGCCGCCATATCATGCTACGCGAGATTTTGCCCAATATCCTGTCGCCGGTGATTGTGGTTGCCACCATCCGCATGGCCCATGTCATCATTCTGGAAGCGTCCCTGTCATTTCTTGGTCTGGGGGTGCAACCGCCAACTGCAAGCTGGGGTGCGATGGTGGCGGACGGGCGCGCCTTCATCCTTGAAAGCTGGTGGGTTTCAACCTTTCCGGGGCTGGCCATTTTGCTGCTGGTTCTTGCCATCAACGTGGCCAGCCAGGGGCTGCGCGACGCATTTGACCCGAGGTTTACAGAATGAGCGATCAGATCCTTCTGGAAGTGCGCGGGCTGCGCACCGTCTTTGACACCCGCGCCGGACAGGTTTGCGCGGTGGATGGCGTGGATGTCACCGTGCAGCGGGGCGAATGCCTTGGCATTGTGGGCGAATCCGGTTCCGGCAAATCCGTCACCTTCGCGTCGGTCATGGGCCTTGTGCGGTCGCCCGGACGGATCGAGGCAGGCGAAATCATCTTTGAAGGGACCGATCTGCGCAAATTGCCGCCACGCCAGATGCAGGCCTTGCGCGGGCGTGACATTGCCATGACGATGCAGGACGCGCTGACCGCGCTGAACCCAGCCCTGACCATCGGTCTGCAGCTTGCCGAAATGCTGGATGCCCATGCAGATGACCTGCCGCGCCGCGGGGCGGCACGCAGGCAGGCCATTCGCAAACGGTCGGTGCAAATGCTGGATCTGGTGGGCATTCCGTCTGCAGGCGACCGTCTGGGCCAGTATCCGCATGAATTTTCAGGCGGCATGCGCCAGCGGATCATGATTGCCATCGCGCTGGCCTCCAAGCCGCGCCTGCTGATCGCGGATGAACCGACTACCGCCCTTGATGTGACCATTCAGGCGCAGGTGCTTGAACTGATTTCGAACCTGCGCGCCGAACTGGGCATGAGTGTGGTGCTGATTACCCATGATCTGGGCGTGGTAGTCGAGCATTGCGACCGCGTGATGGTCATGTATGCCGGTCAGGTGGTGGAAGAAGGGCCAACAGACAGTGTTATTCGCGCCCCCAGCCACCCCTATACGCGCGGGTTGCTGGCATCGATTCCGCGCGCCGCGTTGCGGGGCCAGCCTATCCGCCCCATTCAGGGACAAGTGCCCGACCTGATCGACCTGCCGCCGCAATGCCGGTTTCTGGACCGTTGCCCCCATGCAGCCAACGATTGCCGCCATCTTATCGACATGCACCCCGCCGGGCCAGACCGCCGCGCGCGCTGCATCCGTACTGCACTTTTCCAGACCGAAAGGGCCAAGGCATGACCAGTGATCCCTTGCTGAAGGTCACCAACCTGACCAAAACTTATCAGGGCAGCCCCGGCGCCATTGCACGGATGCTTGGACGCAAACCTGTTCAGGTGCGCGCCGTGTCGGATGTGTCGCTTCAGGTGGCGCGCGGCGAAATTCTGGGGTTGATCGGTGAATCCGGCTGCGGCAAATCAACCCTTGGGCGGGCCATTTTGCGGTTGCACGAACCCAGCGCGGGGCGCGTGGACTTCGGCGGAACAGATGTCACATCCCTGTCCCCGCCCGACCTGAAGGCCATGCGGCGGCGCATGCAGATCATCTTTCAGGACCCCTACGCATCGCTGAACCCGCGCCGGACAGTGGCCGATATTGTGGGCCTGCCGCTGCAATTGCACGGCTTGGCCAAGGGCCGCGAGGATATGCGCGAAAAAGTGGCCGCCATGCTGGAAAAAGTGGGGCTAAAGGCAGGCCAGATCGACCGCTACCCGCACCAGTTTTCTGGCGGGCAGCGCCAACGCATAGGGATTGCGCGCGCGCTGATCTCCAACCCCGAATTCGTGGTGTGTGACGAACCTGTTTCCGCCCTTGATGTGTCCATTCAGGCCCAGATCATCCAGCTGTTGCTGGAATTGAAGCGCGAATTTCACCTGACCTATCTGTTCATCTCGCATGATATTTCGGTCATTGGCTATCTTAGTGACCGGGTTGCAGTCATGTATCTGGGCGAAATTGTGGAAATGGGCCCTGTCGAGTCGGTGCTGGCCGCGCCGCGCCATCCCTATACCCAAAGCCTGATGTCCGCTGTTCCAGAAGTGGATGGCACGCGCAAGGGCCAGCGCGTGCGCCTGACCGGCGATCTGCCATCGCCCCTTGACCCGCCATCAGGCTGCAAGTTTCACACCCGCTGCCCGCTGGCCACCGACATATGCCGCCAGCGCAAACCAGTGACCGAAACTGTGGCCCCCGGCCACAGCGCAGCCTGTCACCGCCTGTCAGAAAACCTGTCGCTTCTGGAAGGGGCTGCGCAATGACGCTGGCCAATGCCCGCCCGATGACAGTGCAAACCCTGTCGGGCACCGCCCATACCCGCGGCTTGGTGCAAGCCATGGGCGCAGACAGCGCCTTGCGCGACAAGGTTGCGCAGGCCACCGCCGCGCGCGTGCAGGTCCTGCGCAACGAAGGGCGCGTAACGGACGCCATGCTGACCTATGTGGCCACGCAGCACCGCTTCCACAGGACCCATGACCCCGATGGCATGGCGGAACTTGCGGGCATAGCCGAAGGGTTCGGGCTGCCGGAAGAAACGCTGTTCCTGCACCTGCATCTTGGCACATTGCGCGACCTGACCAATGGCGCCATTCTGTCGGGGGACGGGTGCAGTGCTTTTGCAGCGGGCGACGGACCAGACGGGCCGTTCCTTGCCAAGAACCGTGATTTCGGCGGGGTGCATCTGGGCGTGCAGCGCCTGTTCTGGCATGACGGGCCGGATATTGCGACGGGCGGCATGCTGTGCCTTGGCAGTCTGGGCAGTCCGGGGGCCTATTCCAGCGGGATGAACGCAGCCGGGCTGGCTATTGCCGACACCCAGATTGGCGCGCGCCATCATGGGGTTGGCTGGTTGCGCTATATGGCCATGACGCGGCTACTGGCCACCTGCGCCAGCGTGGCCGAAGCGCTGGACTGGCTGCGCGCAAGACCGCATGCGGGCGGGGGGTCCCTTATTCTGGCTGATGCCAGCGGGGCCACGGCTGCGGTGGAACTGGGCGCATCTACACTGGCCACCACCACAGGGGCGCGCAGCTGGCGCACCAACCACTTCCTATCAGCGCAGCTTGCGCAAGATACGCTGTTGCACGGGGGCGCCACCATCGACAGCAATTCCGCACAGCGCCTTGGGGCGCTGACACACCACCTGTCTGCCGCCCCGCCCACGCTGGCGCAAGCGGCACACCTGCTGGCCCTTCACCCCCATGACCCACAGGGCGCGCCCGTCTGCCAGCACCCCAACGCGACCGATGATACCAGCACCCTGTCATCTATCATCTTTGCAATCGCGTCGCGCCGCGTATATTTCCATAATGCAAACCCATGTGCAGGCAACTGGCATTGGGTTTGCCTACCGGAATGACGGCGCAACAGCATGGCGGGGAACGGATGGCCGATTACGGCAGCGAACTTATTGGAAACGACCCCAAAATAAAAACCCTGCGCCAGCTTGCCCGGCGCGTGGCCCGTTCGGCAGCGCGCACAGTTCTGATTTATGGTGAAACGGGCACCGGCAAGGGCCTTCTGGCGCGCATGGTCCATCAGGGATCACGCCGCGCCGACAAGCCATTTCTGGACATCAATTGCGCGGCCATCCCCTCAGGGTTGATGGAATCCGAATTTTTCGGCCATGAAAAAGGGGCCTTCACAGGGGCCAGCGAACGCAAGATCGGGCTGGTGGAAGCGGCAAATCACGGCAGTGTCTTTCTGGATGAAATCCGCGAGATGGACCCCCATTTGCAGGCCAAACTGCTTAGCCTTCTGGACACCCACCAGTTCCGGCGCGTGGGGGCTGTCAAATCCACCCATGTTGACCTGCGCTTCATTGCGGCCACCAACAAGGTTTTGCTGTCCGAGGTGATGGCCGGGAATTTCCGCGAAGATCTGTATTACCGGCTGCAGGTTGTGTCCCTGAACATTCCCGCCCTGCGCGAACGGGGAGATGATGTGCTTGTGCTTGCCCAACACTTCATTGAACGCTTCAACATGGCCTTTGGGCGCGACATTCGCGGGCTGGACCCTGAAACCGCCGATATCTTGCGCAAATACCCCTGGCCGGGCAATGTGCGCGAACTTGAAAACCTGCTGGAGCGGATTTTCATCCTTGAAGATGAAAACATCATCCTGCCCCGCCACCTGCCCGACCGCATTTTGCGCACGGTTCGTTCGGGCGCGCGCGTGATACCGCCCGCAGCAGAAGGGGCCGTCACCGCCAGTGGCGGTTTCCATGACGCCACCGCAGAATTTCAGCGCGGCCTGGTCATGCGCGCGCTGCAACAAAGCGGCGGCAACCAGCAAGACGCCGCAAGCCTGCTGCACCTTAGCCGGCACGCGCTGCGCCACCAGATGCAGAAGCTGGGCCTGTAGCGCCTTTGGCGGAAAACGGGTTCCCGGGTTTCCGGGTCGATTGCACCCCACTATCGTAAACCAAGGCGCGGCGCTTGTGCGCCAACAAACGCACGCGGCTGGTGCGGCAGTGCCCGCCCCACCCGATTGGCCCAGCAGGCGCGCGATTCGCGCACATGCGGGGTTTGCGCGCCCGCCAATCGCACATCCTGCCAAATAATTTTACAAAATCACTTCATTACAATGCACTACATGAAATGAAATTATGGCACGAAAGCTGCATATATATAACTGAAACGAATTTAAGAGAGGCAGATATGTCATCCATGAAGGTCATCAGCCCCAACGGGCATCTGGGGTTCGCCCCCCTCAAGAACGGCAGCTTCCAGTTGGGTGTTGCCGCCGCGCCTGACATCATTGCCGCGGATTCCGGCAGCGATGACATCGGCCCCGGCCCTTTGGGAAATGACACCTGCGCCAGCCCGCGGGCATGGCAGGAGCATGATCTGGAACTGATGCTTCTGGCCGCCCGCGAAAAGAATGTGCCCATGATCATCGGGTCCGCAGGCGATACCGGCACCAATAGCCGCGTTGACATGTATGTGCAGATCATCCGCGATCTGGCGGCCAAACACGGGCTTGCCCCCTTCCGGCTGGGGTGGTTCTATTCCGAGGTGGACCCCGAACGCGTGCGCGCCAGCATCCGGGCGGGTTCCGCCGTGCAAGGGCTTGATGCCCGCGCCGACCTGACCGAAGATGAACTTGACGCGACAGACCGCATTGTTGCCATGGCGGGCGTGCATCCGTTTTTGAAACTGCTTGAAGACGGCTGTGATGTCATCATCGGCGGCCGGTCCTCCGACAGCGCCATTTTCGCAGCCCCCGCGCTGCACCGGGGGTTTCCCGAAGCGCAGGCCTACTATCTTGGCAAGGTGCTGGAATGCGCCAGCTTTTGCGCGGAACCCTACGGGGCGAAGGAAACCGTGCTGGGTGAGATTACGCGCGACTGGGTGGATGTCACTGCCATGTCGCCCGAACAACGCTGCACCATCGCTTCAGTGGCCGGGCACGCCATGTATGAACGCTCCAACCCGTTCCATGAATTTGTGGCTGGCGGCATGCTGGACATGACAGACTGCCATTATGACCAGATTGCCGATAAAACAACCCGCGTGACAGGTATGAAATTCGTGCCGGCGACTGAAATTCGCGTCAAGCTGGAAGGGTCGGGCAAGGTCGGCGAACGCTTCGTCGGGATGGCCGGAATTCGTGATCCCTATACAATTGCCAATGTCGATGCCGTCATCGAATGGGCGCGCCAGCAAACCCGCGACCGTTTCGGGGATGAAGGCTGGGAACTGCATTACAATGTCTTCGGGCGCAATGGTGTGATGGGCGACATGGACCCCATGCGCGACAAGCCCGGCCATGAACTGTGCGTGGTGGTTCAGGGTGTTGCGCCCACGCTGGAGATGGCCGAAGAAGTGGCCATGACAGGCACGCGGCAATTGTTCTATGCCCGCCTGCCCGATGTGAAGGGCACAGCCGGGGGCGTGTCCTTTGTTCTGGACGAAGTCATGCGCGCCAGTCCCGCCTATCGCTGGACGCTGAACCACACTATGGCCGTGCGTGACCCGCTGGAACTTTTCCCGACCCATAGCGAAATCGTCACAACAGGAGCTGCGGCATGAACACCCCCACAAAGCTTGCCACCCTTGCCAAGACAATCCGCAGCAAGAACGCCGGAACGGACAAGATTACCTTTGATATCATCTTCCGCGAACGCGAGGCATATGACCTTGTGCGCCGCTCCGGTTCCCTGACCCGCGAAACCGTGTGTCAGGTGCTCAATATCGACCCCGCGCGCCTGACGGATTTTGTCGAATATGACCCCGGTCTGGCAATCAAATTCACCATTTTGCGCCTGCGCCCATCGGGCAGCGCGGGGGATGGGGATATTTTTGGCGCGCAGCAATACGCCCCCTTCCTAGATCTGGAAATCGACCTTTCGGGGGGCTGAACTACGGACTGAAACGGGGGCAAACGGGGCACATCCTGTAATCTGTCGCATTTGTCCCCCAAACTGGCATTTTATGCCCGCAAGGTGCAAATTTCCGCCGGTGGCAGCGCAAGGCCGCGCGCCTAGTGTCTCAAGTCCGACCATAACACAAGGACACCACGCCCATGACCGGACCCCTTGACGATATT
>NZ_JBQTCF010000035.1:0-44029 GCF_052379845.1 Roseinatronobacter sp. NSM
CCCACAGCCCCGCTGCCCCACGACGCCACGCCTGCAAAACGCGCAGCATTTGTCAGCCCGCCTTTTGGGGTTTCCCCGCGATATAGGTTTGCACAACCGCGCGGTCATCGCCCATCACTTGCAGGGCAAACAATTCCTCGGTCAGGGTGGTGGCGCGGTCCATGCGCTGGGCTGTGGCAGGGGTGGCGCGGGCGTTGAGCACAACGAAATCGGCCTCGGTCCCCGCGTCCAGCGTGCCGATGCAATGCTCCAGCCCAAGCGCCACCGCATTGCCGCGCGTGATCCAGTGAAAGGCGCGCAGCGGGTGCAGGCGCTGGCGTTGCAGTTGCAGCACCTTGTAGCCCTCGGCCAGGGTTTGCAGCATGGAATAACTGGTGCCGCCGCCAATGTCTGTTGCTATCGCAGTCACCAAACCGGCAGCGCGCAACTTCGCGTCATCAAACAATCCGCTGCCCAGAAACAGGTTGGATGTCGGGCAAAAGACGGGCTTTGCGCCTGCATCTGCAAGCACGCCTGTTTCGCGGTTGGACAAGTGAATCGCGTGGCCCAGCAATGATTTCGGCCCCAGCAACCCGTAGCGGGCGTAAATATCGGTATAATCCACGGCATCGGGGTAAAGCTGGCAGGACAGCGCAATTTCGGCGTGGTTTTCGCTAAGATGGGTCTGAATGTAACATTCGGGGTGTTCCTGCGCCAGCGCTTGGGCTGCCGCCATCTGGTCGGGGGTGGATGTGATGGCAAAGCGTGGGGTAATTGCATAGGCCAGCCGCCCCTTGCCGTGCCAGCGCGCAATCAGGGCCTTGGTGTCATCATAGCCCGATTGCGCCGTGTCGCGTAAGGACTCGGGCGCGTTGCGGTCCATCATCACCTTGCCGGTGATCAGCCGCATGTCACGGCGCAATGCCTCGGCAAACAGCGCCTCAGCAGAGGTCGCATGCACGGACGCATAAGCCACTGGCGTGGTCGTGCCATGATCTGCCAGCCGGTCCAGAAAGGCGCTGGCCATGGCCGCACACAGCGCGGGGTCACCATACCGTGTTTCTTCGGGAAAGGTGTAGTCGTTCAGCCAGTCCAGCAATTCCGCAGCCCAACTGGCGATCACCTGCGTTTGCGGGAAATGCAGATGTGTGTCGATGAAACCGGGCATAACCAGATGCGGGCGGTGGTCGATCACTGCCACATCAGGTGCGGACATTTGGGCGAATTCACCCATGTCGCGGATCATGCCGCCCTCAATCAGCAGGGCGCCATCTTCGATGTAGCGAAAACTGGCGGTGTCATCGCCGCTTTGGGGTTCGCGCAGAAAGGTCAGCAACCGCGCGCGGATCAGGGTTCGGGTCATGCTTGGGCTTTCGTCATAGCGCGGCAGCGGCCCCGGCCTGAACCGGGGTGACCGCGCGCAAGGCCGTGATGATTTCCTGCGCGGTCATCAGCGCAATCACTTCGGGGCGCTTGTCGCCAAGGCCCGCCGCGCCAATGGGGCAAACCAGCGCGTGGCTGTCTGTGCCTGCGCCGTGGTCACGGGCGAAACGGTCAAACCGCGCGCGTTTGGTGGCAGACCCGATCAACCCGACATAGGCCGCATCCTTGCGGCGCAGCGCGGCCAGTGCCAGCAGGAAATCCAGCCCGTGGTCATGGGTGGCGACAATGAACGCACTGGCGGGTGGCGCGGTGGCAATTTCCGCTTCGGGCAGGGGGGTCAGGCGGGTTTGCACACCCTTGGGGGCTTGGGCCAGTTCCGTGGCGCGGGTGTCAACAAGAAAGGTGTCACAAGGCAAGGTTGCCATGATACGCGCCAAGGCGCGGCCCGCATGGCCCGCGCCCAGTATCAGCACATGCGGGCGCATGGCCCCTTGCAGACGCGCAAGATGGGCCGCGCGCGCGCTGTCGCCAAGGCGCGCAAGGTCTATGGAAATACGCCCGCCGCAGCATTGGCCGATTTCCGGCCCCAGCGCGATATCAAGCGTGGCGCGCATTTCACCTTGCGCCAGCATGTCGCGCGCGCGGCCCAGCGCCTGCCATTCCGCTTGCCCGCCGCCAACAGTGCCCGCCATGCCCTGCGCGGTGATGAACATTTCCGCGCCCACCTCGCGCGGGCTGGACCCTTGCACGCGGGAAATGCGGGCATGGATCACGGCGGCGGGGCCGCTTAGAATGTCGTGCGCCCCCCTCATGCGCGCGCCCGCAACCGTTCAACCGCCATCAACACGCGTTCGGGTGTGGCAGGCGCATCAAGGCGGGGGCAGATGCGGTAATCTGCGACTGATGCCACGGCCATGCCGATGGCTTCAAACACCGAAATCGGCAGCATAAAGGGGGGTTCCCCCACGGCTTTGGATCGTTTGATCGTGGGTTTCACATTTTCGGACCAATCCGCCAGCCGGACATTGAAAATGCGCGGCCGGTCAGACGCCAGCGGGATTTTATAGGTCGATGGCGCATGTGTGCGCAACCGGCCCGTGTCATCCCAGACCAGTTCTTCCGATGTAAGCCACCCCATGCCTTGCACAAACGCGCCTTCAACCTGCCCGATATCCAGCGCGGGGTTCAGCGACCGGCCCACATCATGCAGCACATCGGCGCGGTCCACACGGGTTTCGCCGGTCAATGTGTCAATGCTGACTTCCGAACAGGCCGCGCCATAGGCGTAATAATAGAAGGGCTGGCCCCGCCCCTTGGCGCGGTCCCAATGAATTTCCGGTGTTTTGTAAAACCCCGCTGCTGATAACTGGATGCGCGCCATATAAGCGGCCTTGACCAGATCATCAAAGCCGACGTTTTGCCCGCCCACGGCCACTTTCCCGCGTTGGAACTGCACAGTATCGGCGGCAACGCCCCAATGGCCAGCCGCAAATTCCGCCAGCCGCGCCTTGATCTGGTCGCAGGCATCAAGGGCGGCCATGCCGTTCAGGTCTGTCCCGCTGCTGGCAGCCGTGGCCGATGTGTTGGGCACCTTTTCAGTGGTGGTTTTGGTGATCTTGATACGCGATATCTCAACACCGAAGGCGTCCGCCACCACCTGGGCTACCTTGGTATACAGGCCCTGTCCCATTTCGGTGCCGCCATGGTTCAGATGGATTGACCCGTCATTATAGACATGCACCAAGGCACCGGCCTGATTGAACCATGTCGCGGTAAAACTGATCCCGAATTTCACCGGCGTCAGGGCAATGCCCTTGCGGATGATGCCGCCCTGCGCGTTCCAGTCCAGCACCGCACGCCGCCGCGCCTGATAGTCGCAGGATTGTTCCAACTCATCCACCAGCCGCGTCAGGATGTTATCCTCGACCGTTTGGTGATAGGGGGTCACATCCGCGCCATCGCGGTAGAAATTGGCGCGGCGCACTTCCAGCGGGTCACGGCCCAAGGCATAGGCGATTTCTTCGATCATGCGTTCGGCGGCAATCACGCCTTGGGGGCCGCCAAAACCGCGAAAGGCCGTGTTGCTGACCGTATTGGTCTTGATCGGGCGCGACCGCAGGCGCACATCAGGGTAGAAATAGGCGTTGTCAGCATGAAACAGCGCGCGGTCCGTCACGGGCCCGGACAGGTCCGACGACCAGCCACAGCGCGCGGCAAACACGCCGTCCACGGCCAGAATGCGCCCCTGATCATCGAACCCCACATCGTAATCAATGCGGAAATCATGCCGCTTGCCGGTGATTTCCATGTCCTGATCACGGTCCGGGCGCAGCTTGACGGCGCGGCCCAGTTGTTTGGCGGCCAGCGCGGCAATGACGCAAAACAGGTTCATCTGCGTTTCCTTGCCGCCAAAGCCCCCACCCATGCGCCGCACATTCACCACCACGGCATTTGCAGGCACACCCAGCGCATGGGCGACCATATGCTGCGCCTCGCTTGGGTGTTGGGTAGAGGCGAACAGCGACACGTCGTCATCTTCGCCGGGGATGGCCAGCGCGATTTGCCCTTCCAGATACATGTGGTCCTGTCCGCCCACGCGCATGCGCCCCTGAATGCGGTGCGGGGCGCTGTCCAGCGCCGGGCCAACCTGCCCGCGTTCCAGTGTCAGCGGCGCTGTCACATCGGGATAGGCGGCCTGTTCGGCCGCATCAATATCGCACGCATGCGGCAGGGGGGCATAGTCAATGCGGGCCAACAGGCATGCGCGCCGCGCAAGGTCGCGGGTTGTGGCCACCACGGCAAAGACGGGCTGGCCATGAAACTGGACCAGCCCTGTGGTGAAGACAGGTTCATCCTTCAGCCCGTTGGACGAAATGTCATTGCAACCCGGAATGTCATTTGCGGTCAGCACCGCCACCACGCCCGGCGCGCGGCGCACGGCGTCCAGATCAAGGGTGGTGATATGGCCATGCGCAATGCCTGCCGTGCCGATACAGGCATGCAGGCAGTCGGCGGGTTCGGCAATGTCATCGGTATATTCGGCACGGCCCGTGACATGTTTTATGGCGCTGTCATGATGCAGGTCCTGATGCGCGGCGCCGGCTATGGGGGCGGTGTCCTTCATATCGCATCCTCCAGTGTGGCGGGGGTGCCGTTTGCGTCCAGCCAGAAACGCGTGAACAGGTTTTGCGCGGCCAGCATGCGGTATTGCGCACTGGCGCGCATGTCTGACAGGGGCGTGAAATCCTGTGGCAGGGTGTCTGCCGCGCGCTGGAAACTGTCCATGGCGAAGGGCTGGCCCGTCAGGGCGGCTTCGGCATGTGCCGCGCGTTTCGGCGTTGCGGCCATGCCCCCGAACGCCACGCGCGCGCCGGTGATGGTGCCATTTTCAACAGTCAGGGCAAACCCCGCCGCCACGGCGGAAATATCTTCATCCCGGCGCTTGGAAATCTTGTAGGCGGCATGCAGGGTGTTTGGCGCAGCTTTGGGCAGGATGATCTTTTCGACGAATTCGCCCGTGCGCAGGTCTTGTTTGCCGTAATCCAGAAAATACGCTTCCAGCGGAATTTCGCGCTGGCCTGACGCGCAGCGCAGCACCACCCGCGCCCCCAGCGCGATGAAGGCAGGCGGCGTGTCCCCGATGGGCGACCCATTGGCGATATTGCCCCCCAGCGTGCCCATGGCGCGCACCTGCCAGCCTGCGATCCGGTCCCAGTAGCGCCCCATATGCGGGAAATGCTGGCACAGGGGAACATGGGCCTGCGCATAGCTGACCATGGCCCCCAGATGCAGGGCATCGCCGGTGTCTTGAATGTCGCGCAAGTCATCCAGATGACCGATAAAGACCGCTAGCGGCAGGTCGCGCAGGAATTTCGTGACCCACAGGCCCACATCAGTGGCCCCTGCGATGATGCGTGCGTCGGGGTGCTGCGCCAGAATATGGGCCAGATCATCGGTAGTGGCGGGCAGAATGGCACGGCTGCCCCCCTTCTGGACATCCACGCGCGCGCCGTCCTGCCAGTCGCGCAGGGTTTGCGCCACGCAGGCGCGTTCGGCCAGAAGCGGATCGGATGTGCCATAACTGCCCATCGCCAGCCCCGCGCGGATGATGGGCGCGTAGCCGGTGCAGCGGCACAGATTGCCTTGAAGCGCGCGGTCCAGCTCCCGCTCGGACGGGTTGGGGCTGCGCATCCACAGCGCATACAGCGCCATCACAAACCCCGGCGTGCAAAACCCGCATTGACTGCCGTGATGGTCAACCATCGCCTGTTGCACCGGATGCAGCGCGCCATCATGCCCGCGCAGATGCTCGATTGTTACAACATGGCACCCGTCACATGACGCCAGCGGACGAATGCAGGCATTCACGGGGTCATATTCCAGACCGTCCGCCCCCATGCGCCCCACCAGAACTGTGCAGGCCCCGCAATCGCCTTCGGCGCAACCTTCCTTGGTGCCGCGCAGGCGCTGCTCAAGGCGCAGATGGTCCAGCAACATATCGCTGGCCGCAACCGCTGTCAGGCTTACGGGGCGGTCGTTCAGCAAGAAGCGGATCTCCTGACGATGGGGCATTTGGGACCTTCGGTTTTGAAAGGGTGTCGTCTTGTTAGATATTCGCTTATTCCCACTTTCAACGAAACAGGTAAAACGGTTAGACTGTTTCAACGGTTTGTTGGCAAATCTGCTGCAAATCAGGGCAATCGGGGGCGAAAATGTCCTATCTGGAAGCGCTGCGCGTTTTCGTGCGGGTCAGTGAACTGGGGTCCATCACCTCAGGGGGGCGGGATTTGCGCCTGACGCCTGCAGTTGCCAGTAAACGCATCAAGGAACTGGAAGCGCGCCTTGGGGTGCGGCTGTTCAACCGCACGACCCGTAAACTGATGCCCACGGAAATAGGCCGCGATTTCTATGAGCATGCGCGCAAGGTCATTACCGCGCTGGAGCAAGCAGAAGCGGCGGTTGCGGGCCTGTCGGGCCAGCCGCGCGGGGCCATCCGCGTGACGGCACCGCTTGGGTTGGGGCGGGCGCTGATTGCCCCGCTGGCGCAGCGTTTCGCCGACAGCTACCCCGAAATACGCCTGAACCTGCGGCTGTCCGACCGGCGGGTTGATATTGTCGAAGATCAGATTGATATGGCCTTCGTTCTGGGTATCTTGCCGGATTCCAGCATGAAACAGCGCAAGATCACGGACGCGCCGCGAATTTTGGCTGCAAGCCCCGCCTATTTGGCACGGCGCGGCACCCCGCTGGCCCCCGATGATTTGCGCGGCCATGAGTGCCTGTTGCTGCGCTATCCGCGCTCGCCGGAATATTTCTGGACATTGCAAACACCTGACGGGCCGCTGCGGCTGGACCTGCAAGGCCAGCTTGATTGCGATGATGCCGATGTTCTGGTCGATTGGGCGCTGCAGGGGGCGGGTATTGTCAACCGCCCGCGCCATGAACTGGCGCAATACCTGCGTTCGGGCCAGTTGGTTGACCTTCTGCCCGAAACCCCGCCTGAACCTGCCATTTTCGCCTGTGTCTATCCGCACCGGCGCCAGCAAGACCCGAAAATCAGGTTATTTGCCGATTTCATGGTGACAGAATGCAAGGCCGCCATGCGCGCGCGTGAACAGGCGGGTGGGGGCTGGCATTCGCACGATCAGCGCGAATAGCCCCCTGTCTGATACCAGCGCCATGCATCTTCGATCATTTGTTTCAGCGAGGAGCGCTGCGGCACCCAGCCCAGTTCCTCAATGGCGCGGCGGCTGCCTGACACAAGCGCTGCCGCATCGCCAGCGCGGCGCGGCCCGAAGCTGTGGGGCACCTTATGGCCGGTGCCCGCACGACATTGGCGAATAACCTCGGCCACGGAAAACCCGACCCCCGTGCCAAGGTTGAACACCCGCGACCCTTTTTGCGCAAGAAGCCATTCCAGCCCCAGAACATGGGCCTGCACCAGATCCATGACATGCACATAATCGCGAATGCAGGTGCCGTCATGTGTGGGGTAATCATCGCCATTGATGACCAGCGCATCGCGCGCGCCGGCCGCCGCTTCGATCATGACGGGAATCAGATGGGTTTCGGGTTGGTGCCATTCGCCCACTTCGGCGTCAGGGTCCGCACCAGCAACATTGAAATACCGGAATATCACAGAATTCAACGCATGGCTGGCCCCGAAATTGCGCAAGATATCCTCGACCGCGCGCTTGGATGCGCCATAGGCGTTCAGCGGCAGTTGGGGCGTGTTTTCGTCCAGAACCACCCCGTCATGGTCCCCGTAGGTGGCGCAGGTAGACGAAAACACCATGTTGCGGCAGCCTGCGGCCACCATCGCTTCGATCAGGTTCAGCGACCCGCCGACATTGTTGCGCCAATACAGGCCGGGATCGCGCGATGCCTCGCCCACCTGGCTAAGGGCGGCAAAATGCATCACGGCCACGGGTTGGTATTGTGCAAACGCCGCATCAAGGGCAGCGCGGTCCAGCAAATCGGCGGTAACAAGCGGCCCGAACTTGACCGCTGCCGCCCATCCTGTGGACAAGTTATCAAAGGTTACCGGCCTGTAGCCAGCCCGTGTCAGCAATTTACACGCATGAGAGCCGATATAGCCCGCACCACCAGTCACCAGAACATTTGGGGTATTCTTAGTGCCGTCCATAAAAAAAACCTTTCCGAAATGCGGAGGGATCGCGTGTTCGGTTCTGGTGTAAAATTTGCCTCAATGAAAGGGCACGGGGTGTTTTTATCGGTGTTTGCCTGAAATTTGCATTCCATCCACGGCAAACCCTGCGCAACGCTGTCGCCCTGATATGCATCTGCATATGAAAGTGGCGCCGGGGCGCTTTCCACTGGGCGCAGACAGGGTTATGTGTCCCCCTCATACTTGGGAAGGTGACATGATGAATACAGATCCCGCCGTCATGGCATTCTTGCAAACGCGCCGTTCGCGCCCGGCCAAGCTGCTGGGGCTGCCGGTTCCAGACCGCGATACCCTGATGGACGTGCTGACAGCGGCTTCGCGGGTGCCTGACCATGGCAAGCTGGAACCCTGGCGTTTTGTGGTGCTGGACAGGGCGGCATGTGCGCGGGTGGCGCAGATGATTGTCGCCCATGGCACGGCCAAAGCGCTGGACGAGGACAAGATCACCAAGGCCAGCACGACGTTTTCGCAGGCGTATCTGGTTGTCACCGTCGTGGCCAGCCCCAAGCCGTCTGACAAGGTTCCGGTCATCGAACAGACCCTGACCGCAGGCGCCGTATGCCTTGGGGTGGTGAATGCAGCGCTGGCCAGCGGATTCGGGGCGAACTGGCTGACGGGCTGGGTGGCGCATGATGCGGAATTTGCCCAGCACGTGCTGGAGATGTCACCAGATGAATGGGTTGCAGGGTTTATTCACATCGGGACCGCATCGTCCCAGCCGCCAGAACGTCCCCGCCCCGATGTTGCGGCCATCACGCGGTTTGTGGATTAGGGGTTCTGCATCAGGCGGTAGCTGTGCGCCGACTGTGCCAAGTGGCGCTTCCGAACAGCTATGCCCCGCGCGTGAGTCCTTCGATCATATCCATGGTGATGATCCCTGATAGAATCACCGCAGAAATAAGCACAAACGCCCCTGTTGCAATGGCGGTCACTATCTTGACCTTGCGCATCATCTGCGCATCATCTGGCGCCGAGGATGGCGTGCCCGGCACCACCTCGCCTGCCTCGCCTTGGGTTTTCATGCGAAAGGGCAGGACCAGAAACAGGGTCATGAACCATATGACGCCATATAACGCGATTGCGGACATGATAGACATCAGACTTGCTCCAGTTCAACCAGACAGCCGTTGAAATCCTTGGGGTGCAGGAACAAAACCGGTTTGCCATGCGCCCCGATCTTCGGTTCCCCCGTGCCCAGGACACGCGCGCCGCTGGCTTTCAGTTTGTCGCGTGCGGCAAGAATATCCTCGACCTCGTAACAGATATGGTGAATTCCCCCGGCGGGGTTCTTGTCCAGAAACCCTTGAATGGGGCTGTTGTCCCCCAGCGGGTAAAGTAATTCGATCTTGGTGTTGGGCAAGGTGATGAACACCACTGTGACCCCGTGATCGGGTTCATCCTGCGGGGCACCGACCGTTGCGCCCAAAGTGGCGCGATATTGCGCTGCCGCCGCTTCCAGATCCGGCACAGCGATGGCGACATGGTTCAGGCGTCCGATCATGGCAATTCCCCAGCGTAACAATGTTGCGCAGGGTTATGCGTGTGAATTGCAGTTGATGCAAGGGGCGCTGTGCCGCAGGTCTTGCCGCATGGGCCGGGATCTTCACCCAATATTAGGCAATTTGCGGTGAACTGCAGGTCTTCAGCAGAAGACGGGAGAAAGCGATGAACACGTCTGACCGAACAGCAACAGCACAGTGGAAAGCGGTGTCTGCAATGGTGCCGCCCCGTCAGCATGCGCAGGGCGGAACCCTGCTTCTGGTGGAAGACAGCCATGTTGCCAGTGATTCGATACGCCTGATGTTCCGTGGCGCGGGTGCAAGGCTGCGGCGTGTCGATAGTTTGCGCGCGGCACAGCAACATCTGGACCTGTATACACCTGATGCGGTTATCGTCGATATTGGCTTGCCGGACGGGTGCGGGCTGGACCTGATTGCCGAACTGGACCGGCGCAGGCCGCGTGTCGGGTTGATTGTTGCAACATCCGGGCAACCGGACCTTGCTGATTCGGCGCTGGATGCGGGCGCGGATCATTTTCTGCCAAAACCCATCGCCAGCGTGCAGGACTTCCGGGGCATTCTGGCGCCGGTATTCTTCAATCTGCGTCATCATAACGCCGCCATGCCCACCCCTACCCATGATTCGGCAGCGCTGCGCGATGATGTCTATATGGCGTGTGACCTGTTGCAGGGCAGCAGCGCGGGCGCACAACGCGCCTATGCGCTGCAATTCATTGACGCGCTGGGGCGCAGTCTGGGCGATAGCGCGCTGATGTCCGCAGTGGGTGCCGCGCGCGAAAGCGGGCGCGTGACCGAGCTTGCCTTGATGCTGCGCCAGCGGTTGCGCGACCAACCCATGATTTGAAGGCGACAGACGCGCATGCGCGGTGGTGGTGGCACAAAGGCAGCGGCCCGCCCCGGCAGTCACACAACCCACCATAGCCCAGTTTGGGCGGCTATATCATGCGGGCGCATTTCATTTTTGAACACTGCATATTTGCCGCTGCGCATGAAATTTCTGTCCTCAGCGCAGGCTTCGGCCCCTGATGACCGCATCAGGCCCAAACCGCGCGCGCAGCGTATCCATGGCACGTTCGGCGCGCGCGCGCCCTTCGGCGCCGGGATCCAGCAGGTCGGGGTTGAAGCCCGCGCCGCTGTCCTGCCCAAGGTCTGAAAGTCCCACGCCCAACAGCCGGAACGGCCCTTTGTCAAATGCCTGCATCAGCAGCGGCGCGGCGCTGCGATAGATGACATCGGCCAGACAGGTCGCGCTGTGCAAGCTGACGCGCCGGGTCAATATGCGGTGGTCGGCACGCTTCAGTTTCAGTGTGACCACCAGACCGGCCAGCCCCTTGGCCTTGGCGCGGCTGGCCACTTGGTCGGATAGGCGCCACAAATGCCCCTGCAACCTGTCCAGATCGTGCAGATCCCGCTCGAAGGTGGTTTCCTTGGATATGGATTTCACATTCGGGTCGCGGCTGACAGGGCGCGTGTCCTGCCCCCGTGCCAGATTCCACAGCCGCAACCCCATTGCGCCGAAGCGCGCCACCAGATCAGGTTGGTCCCAGCGCAGTAAATCGTCAATGGTAGCGATGCCCGCCTGCGCCAGTTGTCCGCGCGTGGCTGCCCCCACCCCCCAGATCATGCCCACAGGTTTGCCCCGCAAGAAGCTTTCGGTGCCCGCGCGCGAAATCACCGCAAAGCCGCGCGGTTTGTCCAGATCTGAAGCAATTTTGGCCAGAAACTTGTTATGCGACAACCCGATGGATGCAGACAGGCGCAGGTCTGTTTCCATACGGCGAATCAGGCGCGCAAGGGACACGGCAGGGGCCATGCCATGCAGCCGCGTTGTGCCGGTCAGGTCCAAGAATGCCTCGTCCAGTGACAGCGGTTCAATGGCGGGGGTCAGGTCTTCCATCATTGCGCGAATTTCACGCGATGCGGTGGCGTAAGCGTCAAATCTGGGCTTCACAACAACCGCTTCTGGGCAAAGCTGCAATGCCTTGAACATGGGCATTGCGGACCGCACCCCGTGAATGCGCGCGATATAGCACGCTGTTGTCACAACGCCGCGCTGTCCGCCCCCCACGATGACAGGCTTATCGCGCAAGGCGGGATTGTCGCGCTTTTCGACGCTGGCATAAAATGCGTCGCAATCCATATGCGCGATGTTCAGGTCCAGCAATTCAGGGTCCGCCACAATGCGCGGCGAATGGCAGGCCGGGCAACGCGGGCCTGCATCAAAGCATGTCAGACAGTCACGGCACAACGCGGGCATAGCGGCAGTATAGCGCGGGTCATATCACCAAGGCCACCACCTTCATGGGTGGGCGATGGTGCAATCCATCCCGCGCGCGGACAGGCGCAGGCAGGCGCGTTCGGCCTCAGTGGCGGTCAGGCCCGCGAAACTGGCCTCAAACCGCCCGCTGGTTTGACGAATGCGGCTGATTCCGTTGCCCAATGCCGCCGCTTCGGCCATTTTCACCGTGATAATTCCGCGTTCTGCGGCATTGCGTGACGTGAATTCGCCAAGCGATACCCCCCACAGCCGCCCCCCGTCGGATGTGGACACACGGGTGACGATTTCGGGGTTGGCAGCGGCAGCGCTGGCTTCGCTGACTGCAGCGATGGCACGCGCCTGACTGTCACTGCCCGGCTGTGCGGCGCTGGTCAGAATGATGGTCTGGCGCGGTTGTGCGGGTTCGGGCGCGTCGACCATTTGGGGGGGCGGTGCCAAGGTGTCCTGCGCCATGATCTGGGCCGCGCCGCCCGGTGTTGGGGTATACAGATCATCAAGTGTGGTTTGTGGGGCGTCGGGTGCAAACCCTGTCAGCAACATTGTTTCAGCGGCCCCAATCCAGATGGTGTCGGATTCGGTTTCGGGCGCGAGGTCCTGATCAAGCGCGGCTGTTTGCGGGGGGACCAGTGTTTCTGGGCGCGCGGGCGGGGCGTCAACAAACGCAGTGTCTGTGTCAACTTCCTGTTGGGGTGCGGTCGCAGTGTCATCCAGCGCGGCCAGGTCATCGATATGGGCAATGGTAAAGCCAGCAGCTTGCGCTGCAGCAAGATCGGGGGTTGGCGTGTCTGCGGGTGTGTCGGGGGTATCCGTCAGGGCCTCGGGCGCGCCGAAATCTTGGGGGCGGGCGGGCGGTGTCACTGTTGGGGTTTCGGGGGCCAGTGCTGCAACAGCCATTGTGGTGGAGGCTTCTTCGACAGCCGGGGCTGCCTGTGCCTGTGTGGCCGCCGCAATCTGGGAAACGGCGGCTTCCACACCGTCGCGCAGCGCGATCAGCATGTCCGGCGACGGTGCATGTTCGGGGCGGGGCTGCGGGCGCGGGCTGGTGCGCACTGCCGTTTGCAACCGGATTGTGCGCGCGGATGCGGGCCTGTCGCCGCCGCCTTCGGGGGCTTGGGCAACGGCAACTGCGCCGCGCCCCCTGTAGGCGGGGGTTGCAGGGGCGCGGGTGGCAACGCGTGCGCCCGCGCGGTTGAACCCGATATCCAGCAATTCCGCCACATGGGCGTTGCGGGCCGCTGTTGATGACCCGCCAAACATGGTTGCAATAATGTGCTTGCCGCCGCGCTCGGCAGAAGCGGTCAGGTTGAACCCAGCGGCACGGGTATAGCCAGTCTTGATGCCGTTTGCGCCCGAATAGGCATCGAGGAAACGCCGGTTGGTGTTGGGCACAGTGGCCACGCCTGCATGGTCACTGCGCCGGGAGAAGATGTTGAAATACTGCGGGTAGTCGAAATACAGCTGACGGCCCAGAATGGTCATGTCGCGCGCTGTGGACAAATGGCCCGCTTCGGTCAGTCCATGGGGGTTGCGGAAGGTGGTGTTGGACATGCCCATGGCGCGCGCGGTGGCGGTCATGCGGTCAGCGAATCCTTCGACCGAGCCAGAGATCCCTTCTGCGATGACGACAGCTGCATCATTGGCGGACCGAAGGGCCGCGGCGCGGATCAGGTGGCGCAAGGATATTTTCTGCCCTTCGCGCAGGCCCAGACAGACACAGGCTTGTTGTGTTGCGCGGCGGCTGGTGGTGAACATTGTGTCCAGCGTCACTTCGCCGTGTTTTACGGCCTCGAACGCGACATAAAGCGTCATCATCTTGGTCAGCGATGCGGGGTGCAACTTGGTGTCGTGGTTGCGCGCAAAAATGACTTCGCCATTGCGTGCATCCATCACCATGGCGGCATAAGGTGCTGCAAGCGCGGGCGCAGCGACCAGATAGCCGATCATCAGAATGGAACATACCAATGCGTGACGGATCATCCGCCCGAATCGCGCCTGCATCCTACTGCCTTCACTTTACGCCGCTTTTTTTATGCGGTCTGACTGCTCTGGTGTGATGGTAGCATAATGTCGCCCTTCCGAAAAGTCTGAAGTTTCAACAGGTTTTTGGGTAAACTTCATGTGTTCGCAGGGAAGGTGTTGTGCTTCTGGCAAAGGTTTGTACCACATTTCGAGAGGGCGTGGCCTTTTCGCAGTTGCGCAGCGCTCAGCTTCCGTCAATCCAGCCAATCAAGTCCGGCAGGGCACCCAGACTGGCCAACGCGCGGTATCGCGGGTGTGTCACGGGCGGTTCCGCATATTCAATTTCCCACACTGGCCCATGCGGAACATATACCCCCCAGCCACCGGCCAGAATGGGCGGAATAACATCCGATCGCATGGAATTTCCGACCATCAACGCCGCCTCGGGGCCGTCGCCGTGGTGGGCGAAAATACGGGCATAGGTCTGAGGTGTCTTGTGCGATACAATTTCGACCGCGTCGAACATGTCGCCAAGCCCTGATTGCGCCAGCTTGCGTTCCTGGTCCAGCAAGTCCCCTTTGGTGATCAGCACCAGCCTGTGCGACGGGGCAAGGGCGGCAATCGTGGTTTCCACATCAGGCAACAATTCGATGGGGTGGCGCAGCATGTCCTGCCCTGCGGCCAGAAGTTGGGCAATCACGGATGCGGGCACGCGTTCTTCTGTCACCTCGATTGCGGTTTCGATCATGGACAGAACAAACCCCTTGATCCCGAATCCATATTGCCCAAGGTTGCGGCGCTCCGCGTCCAGCAGGCGGGCCATCAAGCTGTCCTTATCTGTGTAATCTGCCAGCAGGGTGGCGAAATTTTCCTGTGTCAGTCGGAAGAAGCGTTCATTGTGCCACAATGTATCGTCAGCGTCGAAACCAAGTGTTGTGATCCGGCTCATCTGGTCCTGTCTTTGGCTTCGGGGCTTTTCTGTGGCTTCAGTTGCGTTATATTGCCCAGTAATCGCGCCATCCCGCACTGAAAAGGCCAAAATCCCGCATGCGCCATGTTCCTATCATGACAGACCGTGACGACAAGAACGGACCAGACAACGACAGTGCAGTTGTTACCAAAACCCGCACCCGCACCCAACGCCCGCCTATGTACAAGGTCATGCTGTTGAACGATGACTTCACGCCCATGGAATTTGTGGTGCATGTGCTGGAACGTTTTTTTGGCATGTCGCATGCCATGGCCTTTGACATCATGCTGACGGTTCACAAGAAAGGGGTGGCCGTTGTCGGCGTCTTCTCTTATGAGGTGGCGGAAACCAAGGTGGCGCAAGTGATGGATTTTGCGCGCCGTCATCAACACCCGCTGCAATGCACGCTGGAAAAGGAATAGGCGCCGCGCGCCCATGACATACATTCCCCCTGTTCTTGCCGCTGACCCGGCCCCGCGTGATGCACGCCTGACCCTTGCCATGGCCGAAGGGCTGGTGCTGACTGACGGGCCGGTGACTGTGCTGCGCCCGCGCGCAGCCGAACGGTTTGACCCGTTGGATATGTCGCGCCTGCAGGTGGCACAGGGGTTTCGCCCCGACCATGACGCGCTTTTGGCGGCGGGCTATGATGTGACGGTGGCTGCGCGCCCTGCGCCCACGGTTCTGGTCTGTTTGCCACGGTCCAAGGCCGAAGCGTTTGGCCTGATCGCGCAGGCGGCGGGCGCGCTTGGGGCAGAACTGGTGCTGGTGGACGGGCAGAAAACCGACGGGATTGATTCGGTGTTCAAAACCCTGCGCGCCCGCGTTGATGTGGCTGGCGTGGTGTCAAAAGCGCATGGCAAGCTGTTCTGGTTCGACCCGCGCGGCGTGGACCTGACCGATCTGGAATTTCGCCCGATGACGGTTTGCGACCCTGATCTGGGGCCGTTCCAGACAGTGGCGGGTGTGTTTTCGGCGGACGGTGTCGACCCCGCTTCGCAGATGCTGGCGCAGGCCCTGCCCAATGAGTTGCCGGCCACAATGGCGGATCTGGGCGCGGGCTGGGGGTATTTGTCGGCGGCTGTGCTGGCGCGCGACACTGTAAAAACCCTGCATCTGATTGAAGCGGATGCAACAGCCCTTGAACTGGCGCGGGGCAATATCAGCGATGCGCGCGCGCAATTCCACTGGGCAGATGCAACGCAGATTGCGCTGCCCGCGCGTGTGGAAGGGGTTGTCATGAACCCGCCATTCCACGCCGGGCGCAAGGCGCAGCCTGAACTTGGACTGGCGTTTATTGCGGCAACCGCGCGCATTCTGGCCCCCCGTGGGCGGTTATGGATGGTTGCGAATCGGCACTTGCCCTATGAAGGTGCGTTGGCGGCAGCGTTTACGCAGGTGGACATTCTGGTGGAAAACGGCGCGTTCCGTGTCTGGCAGGCAAGTGTCCCAAAACGCATCGGTAAGGGCACGGGCAGCGTGACCCGCCGCAAGCGGTAAAAGGCACATTGGATGAGTTATTCCATCGCAGGTAAGACAGCAATCATCACTGGTGCGGCCAATGGCGTGGGGCTGGCCATCGCGCATCATTTCGTGGGTCAGGGCGCGCGCGTCGTGCTGGCGGACCGGGATGAGGCCAAGCTGAAGGCCGAAGTGTCGAAAATGTCGGGGTCTGATGAACATGCGATCTTCTTTGCGGGGGACCTGCGCGAGCGTCTGACCTTGGCGAACCTGATTTCGGCCACGGTGGATGCGTTTGACAAGGTTGATATTCTGGTGAATGCCACGCGCCAATGTGCGCCCTCTGACCCGTTGGATGACCAAAGCGATGCGGTCGAACAATCCTTGCAGCAAAACCTGCTGGCCAGTTTGAAACTTAGCCAGTTGGTCGCAAAGCGCATGTTGGCGCAGGCCGAAGGGGATGGTGGCGCAGGGGGCAACGGGCGCAACGCAATCGGGTCCATCATCAACCTGTCATCCATTGCCGCGCGCCGGTCCCAGCCCGAATTGATGGCCTATTCGATTGCCAGCGCGGCCCTGGACCAGATGACGCGCGCGATGGCTGTTGCGCTGGCAGGGCAGCGCATTCGCGTCAATGGCGTGGCCCTTGGCAGTGTCATGAGTGCGAACCTGAAAGACAAGATCAGCGCCAATGAAGATTACCGCGACCTGATCGTGCAGCACACGCCCATGCGCCGCATTGGGGCTGCATCCGAAGCCGCCGAGGCCGTGCAATTTCTTGCGTCCGACGCGGCCGCCTTCATGACGGGCCAGATTATCACCATCGATGGCGGGCGCACGCTGATGGACCCGGTGTCTGTTCCGGCGCATTGACGAACATACCATGCCCACCTCCAAGGGGGCGTTTGGCCTTTTGCGGACATTGGGAATGCCCCAAGGCGCGGAATCAAGGGCGCAGCCCGCCGCGCCATCGGCGGGCCGTCCCGCGGCCTGCCGATGACCCGAAGGCGCGCCAAGCGATTGATGTCAGGAGTGTGCCGCCGGGATAAACTGCATTCCTAATATGTGGGATCGGCAGACCCCGGCCCGCCGACAGCGCGGGCTTAGTCCAAAGTGCGAAGGGCTGCTTCAGGCCAAGTCCCGTCCTGCGCCAGTATCCGAACCTGATATGTTCAGGCCGCCCGGCCCATGTTACGGCACCTGACACGCCGACACGCGATGTGTTGTCTGAACAACCAGCTCTGCGCGCCTTTGGCGCAAGTCCTGCAGGCGCGTCTGCTCGGCCTGCCGGTCAATTGCTTCGCGCGCTTCAGAACGTGGGCGTTGAACGGATTGGGTGCAAAACAGCACGGGTTCGCGCGGCCATGCGCACAGGCTTATGCGCGTCAGCCCCTCTTGTGCGGGAATAACCCTGTAGCCTTGGGCAAGCGCGCTTTCCACATCCGCGATCTGCGCGTCGAGATCGCGCAAATCCGCCTGTGCCGCGCGAATGCAGCGGTCCTGCGGTGTGGCGCAGGCGACAAGCAACGCCGGAATGGCCGCGATCATAACAAGATGGCGCATGTTTTGGTGCCCCCGGTCAGCAAGGCGCGCGCATCAACGCCCCCGCTTCAGCCTGTCACCGAGGCGAACGTTTGGCAAGGATGCGCTGCAATGTGCGGCGGTGCATGCTTAGCCTGCGCGCCGTTTCCGACACGTTGCGGTCGCATTGCTCATACACGCGCTGGATATGTTCCCAGCGCACACGATCCGCAGACATGGGATTGTCGGGAATGTCGGGCAGTTCGTCATCTGGCAATGCCAGCAGGGCGCGCAGCACGTCATTCGCGTCAGCGGGTTTTGACAAGTAGTCGGTCGCGCCAATCTTGACGGCGGCAACGGCTGTCGCAATCGCGCCATAGCCTGTCAGCACCACCACGCGCACGTCATCGCGCGCCGCGCGCAGGGCTTCCACCACATCCAGCCCGTTCCCGTCTTCAAGGCGCAGGTCCACCACTGCATAGGCAGGTGGGCGGGCCTTGGCGATGACCTTGCCTGCCACCACTGAAGTGGCGGTTTCCACCTGAAAGCCGCGTTTTTCCATGGCGCGCGACAGGCGTTTCAAAAACACCTCGTCATCATCGACCAGCAACAGTGACGGATCAGGCCCAAGGTCAATCTTCGCGCTATCTTCCATTTTCACACCCGCTTTCCTGTTTGTCACATTTAGGGCGGGATATGCCAAAGGTCAATTTCATCCGCGCCGGTCAGGCGTTGTCAATGAAACAGGCCAATGTGTCGGCAACCTGTTCGGGGGACTGGTCGCGGCGGATGATGTCAACAAATCCATGTTCGGGAAGCATGAAATAGCTGAAGGTTGAATGGTCGATCAGGAAGAAATCATCATCACTTTCCTGTGCCGCGTAATACACGCGATATGCGCGCGCGGCGGCGCGGATCTGTTCTTCCGTGCCGGTCAGGCCAATCATGTCAGGATGCATGAAGCGCACGAATTCCGCCAGCAAGTCCTGTGTGTCGCGTTGGTGGTCCACGGATACGAACACCGGCGTTACATCATAGCCGCGCTCCGTCAGCAGATCGACCGCCTGCGCATTGCGCGCCGTGTCCAGCGGGCAGACATCAGGGCAGAAAGTATAGCCGAAATACAGCAATACCGGACGATCCGCGAAATCCGCGTCCGTGACGGTGCGCCCCGTGTGGTCCACCAGTTCGAACGGCCCGCCAATGGACCCCGCCCCCCCCGCAATTGACGTTTCGCGGCATTGCCCCAGACCAGCCTGATTGGACCCTGTCATGACCATATAGCCAAGCCCCCCCAGAAGGGCGGCAATCAGTCCGGCGGCAATAAGTGAATACAGGCGAATCATCGCACCCTCTCCGACTTAGGGATATTGGCGTCTTGATGACGGAATGCGCGCGGCCTAACAATCCCTTATCCCGCAACTGTGACATCAAGCCCTGCCCGCAGCCCGCCGACCAGAAGGAGCCACCCCATGAAAGCGCCCACTTTTGGCGAAATCAGTCAGGATAATCGCGGCGAATGGGTGCGCCTGCGTACATTGACCTATGTGCGGGCCGTGGCGCTTGTAGGGCAGGTGGGGGCGTTCCTGCTGGCCGTGGTGGTGTTTGACCTGCGCTTCGATCTGGGGTTGGTGGCGCTGGTCATTGGTGCGGCGGCGGTGTCCATTTTGCTGGCGCTGTTCCTGTTCCCGCCCACCAAGCGGCTGTCGGACGTGGAAGCGTCGCTGACATTTCTATTCGACATCGCGCAATTGGGCTGCCTGCTATACCTGACGGGCGGCATAACAAACCCTTTTGCGCTGCTGATCATGGCCCCTGTCGCCATTTCCGCCATGGCGCTGCAGCCGCGGTCAACCATGATGCTTGCGCTTGTGGCTATCGGGCTGATTACACTGGTCAGTGTGGCCTATCAGCCGCTTCGGTTCATGGATGGGACCATTCTTGTGGTGCCCCCGATCCTGAGTTTCGGGTTCTGGGCGGCAATCGTGATCGGGGTCGTGTTTCAGGCATTCTATGCCCACCGTGTTGCCGCCGAATCGGATTCGATGGCAGATGCGCTTCTGGCCGCACAGATGGCCTTGTCGCGCGAACAGAAGCTGACCGATCTGGGCGGGGTGGTGGCGGCAACAGCGCATGAACTGGGCACGCCGCTGGCCACGATAAAACTGGTCAGTTCCGAACTGGCCGACGAACTGAGTGACCGCCCCGACCTGCTGGACGATGTGCGCCTGCTGGCCAGCGAGGTGGACCGCTGCCGTGATATTCTGCGCGCCATGGGGCGCAGCGGCAAGGATGACACGCATATGCACCGCGCCCCGCTTGAAGCCGTGCTGCAAGAAGCTGCAGACCCCCATCGCAACCGTGGCAAACAGGTTCATTTCCTGCTGACACCAGAAGGCGGCGCGCCTGACAGCCAGCCCCTGATCCTGCGCCGCCCTGAAATTATTCACGGGTTGCGCAACCTGATCCAGAACGCCGTTGATTTCGCGCAATCGCAAGTGTGGGTTGACGCGCGCTGGACCCCGCAGGCCCTGACGCTGCGTATTATTGACGATGGCGCAGGGTTCCCGCCGCAGGTCCTGTCCAGCATAGGCGAGCCGTTTCTGGGCCGCCGCCGCGACCCCGCGCGCAGCAAGCGCCGGCCGGGCTATGACGGTATGGGGTTGGGCACATTCATTGCAAAAACCCTGCTGGAACGCACAGGCGCCAGACTGGATTTCATGAATTGCGACGGATTGGTGAAAACCCTGCCGCATGCGCCGGACCTGCGCGGGGCATTGGTGGAAATTCGCTGGCCGCTTTCGGCGATTGCCGCCGATATGTCCCAGGGGCTTGATCCGAACCCTTCGATCGGGGTGTAGCTCATGAATGCCCACAGGCTTGACTTCCGGCCTGTCTGTGCATAAACGGGCAGATGATTCCGGAAGTAAGAACGCTTCCGGTCTTTGCTTATGTGCAAAGATCGCCATCCACCAGCGCGTTGCGCCCGTGGGTGCGATGATGGTTTTTCGCCCATCAGGGCAAAGGAAGCGCCCCGCTGGGCAAGGAGATGACGCGCATGTTCGAGAATCTGTCCGAACGCCTGTCTGGTGTCTTTGACCGCCTGACAAAACAGGGCGCGTTGTCCGAAGATGACGTGCGCGCCGCCCTGCGCGAAGTGCGCGTGGCCCTGCTGGAAGCCGATGTTTCGCTGTCCGTGACCCGCGATTTCATCAAGCGTGTGCAGAAAAAGGCCACTGGCGCATCCGTCACCAAATCCGTGACACCGGGCCAGCAGGTCGTCAAGATTGTTCATGACGAACTGATCGCCATGCTGGAAGGCGAAGAAGACACCGGCGCGCTGAAAATCGACAACCCGCCTGCACCCGTTCTGATGGTGGGTTTGCAGGGGTCGGGGAAAACGACGACCACCGCGAAACTGGCCCGCCGCCTGAAAGACCGCGAGGGCAAGCGCGTGTTGATGGCCAGTCTTGACACCAACCGCCCCGCTGCGATGGAACAGCTTGCCATCCTTGGCACCCAGATCGGGGTTGATACGCTGCCCATCGTCAAGGGCCAGTCTGCGGTTGAAATTGCCAAACGCGCCAAGCAACAGGCCACGCTGGGCGGGTATGACGTGTTCTTGCTGGACACCGCAGGGCGGCTGCATATTGACGATGTGCTGATGGACGAAGTGCAGGCCGTGCGCGATGTCGCCAACCCGCGTGAAACCCTGCTGGTTGTGGATGGCCTGACGGGGCAGGATGCTGTCAATGTGGCCGCCGAATTTGACGGCAAGCTGGGCGTGACCGGCGTAGTCCTGACCCGCATGGACGGCGACGGGCGCGGCGGTGCGGCACTGTCGATGCGCGCAGTCACCGGCAAGCCCATCCGCTTTGTGGGGCTGGGCGAAAAAACTGACGCATTGGAAGTGTTCGACCCCAAGCGCGTGGCAGGCCGCATCCTTGGCATGGGCGACATCGTGGCCCTTGTGGAAAAAGCCCAGGAAGTGCTGGAGGTTGAACAGGCCGAACGCATGATGAAGCGGTTCCAGAAGGGTATGTTCAACATGAACGACCTGAAAATGCAGCTGGAACAGATGCTGAAAATGGGCGGCATGCAGGGCGTCATGGGCATGATGCCGGGCATGGGCAAAATGTCCAAGGCCGCCGAAGCCGCCGGTTTTGACGATTCCATGCTGAAACGCCAGATTGCGCTGGTCAATTCCATGACCAAGAAAGAACGCGCCAACCCCGCTATCCTGCAAGCCAGCCGCAAGAAGCGCATTGCCGCAGGCGCGGGGCTGGATGTGTCGGACCTGAACAAACTGCTGAAGCAGCACCGCCAGATGGCCGACATGATGAAAACCATGGGCAAAAAAGGCATGCTGAAACAGGCCATGGCCGGTATGATGGGCAAGGGCAAAGGTGCAGATGCCCTGCCGGACCCCGGCCAGATGGACCCCAAACTTATGCAACAGGCCGCGCGGCAACTTGGCGGCATGCCCGGACTGGGCGGCGGTGGTGGTTTGCCCGGTGGCCTGTCAGGGATGTTCAAGAAAAAATGACACCTGCACTGGCCCACACCCCTGTTCTGGAAACCGCGCGACTGCTGTTGCGCGCGCCCGTCGCCGCCGATTGGCCAGCGTGGCGCGACTTCATGGCGTCGGATCGTGCGCAATTCGTAAATGCACTGGCGCGCGATGACAACGCGGCCTGGCGTGCTTTTGGCCATTTCATCGGGCATTGGGTGCTGCATGGGTTTGGCCAGTTCGTCATCACCGACCGGCAATCGGGCGCGGTTCTGGGCTCGGCGGGGCCGTGGTTTCCGTTGGGCTGGCCCGAACGGGAACTTGGCTGGCTGCTGTGGACCCCGCAGGCCGAAGGCAAGGGTTACGCATTCGAGGCGATCAGCGCCATCCGTGACCATGTGCAAGATCATCTGGGGTGGGATACCGCAGTCAGCTATATCGCGCCCGACAATCAGCGCAGTCTGGCGCTGGCGCAACGGCTGGGATGCGTGCAGGACACAGCCGCGCAAACGCCGGGCGGGCTTGCAAATGTGCAGGTCTGGCGCCACCCTATTGCGCGCGCCGATAATGATGGCAACCTAGAGGCCTATGCATGAATGACCATGTTCAACGCGCCGCGGATCTGCTGGCCGGCCACCGCGACAGCATCGACCGGCTGGACGCAATCCTTGTCTATACACTGGGCGAGCGGTTCAAGCATACGCAGGCTGTGGGCCGCCTGAAGGCGCAGCATGATCTTCCACCGTCTGACCCTGCGCGCGAAGAACGCCAGATTGAACGGCTGGAATGGTTGGCCAAAGAGGCCGATCTCGACCCGGAATTTGCCAAGAAATTCCTGAATTTCATCATCTCGGAGGTGATCCGTCACCACGAGGGAATGCAACGCTGACACTGAATTTGCGGGGCCATCCCGCGACTGCCTGCTCATAAGGAGAAACTGACATGGCAACGAAAATCCGTCTGGCCCGTGGTGGGTCCAAGAAACGCCCCCATTATGCGATCGTCGCATCCGATTCGCGCATGCCGCGCGATGGCCGCTTTCTGGAAAAACTGGGCACCTATAACCCGCTGCTGGCCAAAGACAGCGAAGACCGCATCAAGATGGACCTTGACCGCGTCAAGCATTGGCTGGACCTGGGCGCACAACCCACCGACCGCGTTGCGCGTTTTCTGGAAGCTGCGGGCGTGCGTGAAAAAACGACCCGCGCCAACATGAAAAAGGCCCAGCCCGGCAAGAAAGCGCTGGAGCGCGCAGCCGAGAAAGCTGCAAAATCCGAAGAAGCTGCTGCCGAATAATCTGGCGATAGCAGGGGGGCTTGCTGCCCCCCATATTGCCCGCAATTTGCGGGCAATACCCCCCCCGCGAGTATTTTGGGCAAGATGAAAGCAACATGAGCAAAGCGCGAATCTGTGTCGGGGCGATCATGGGGGCCTATGGGGTGCGCGGCGAAGTGCGCCTGAAAAGCTTTTGCGCTGATCCCCGTGCGATTGGGGATTATGGCCCGCTATGGTCCGAAGATGGGGCACGGCAGTTCACGCTGACCCTTGGGGCGCAAGTAGCCCAAGGGTTTGCCGGGCGTCTGGCCGGGGTAAACAGCCGCGACGCGGCTGACGCGCTGCGCGGGGTGCGGTTGTTCGTGGACCGTGACCGCCTGGCGAACCTGCCTGATGATGAATTCTACCATGCTGACCTGATTGGCGTGCAGGTGTTTGACACTGGCGGGGCGGAACTGGGGCGGGTGAAGGCAGTTTTGAACCACGGTGCGTCGGACCTGTTGGAAATTGTGGCACCCGGGCGCAAGGGCGCGATCCTGTTGCCGTTTACGCAAGCGGCGGTGCCGACAGTTGATCTGGCAAGCCGCCGCATTATTGCCGACCCGCCCGAAGGTTTGATTGAATGACCGACCGGCCAAGGCGCGCGGCGGGCCGCATTGCGGTAACGCCGTCGCTGAGCCCGCGTGATCTGGATGCGCCGCGCCCGTTGGCGCAGGCATGGCAGGCGCGCATCATCACGTTGTTTCCCGAAGCGTTCCCCGGTGTGTTGGGCCTGTCCTTGACGGGCAAGGCGCTGAAAGCGGGGCTTTGGGGGCTTGATACCATTGATTTGCGTCTGTTTGGGGACGGCAAGCACCGCAATGTTGATGACACGCCTGCGGGCGGCGGGGCGGGGATGGTGCTGCGCGCGGATGTGCTGGGGCGTGCCATCACCATGGCGCAGCGGGGGCGTAGTGATTGCCCGTTGGTCTATTTGTCCCCGCGCGGGGCGCCATTTACGCAGGCCACGGCGCGGCGTTGGGCCAGTGGTGCCGGCGTAACGGCGATTTGCGGGCGGTTTGAAGGGATTGACCAGCGCGTGATTGACCATTTCGGGGTTGAGGAAGTCAGCCTTGGGGATTTTGTCCTGACGGGTGGCGAGATTGCTGCGCAGGCCATGATTGATGCGACAGTGCGTCTGCTGCCGGATGTTCTGGGCAATGCCGCCTCGGTGGAGGAAGAAAGTTTCGCGCGCGGTTTGCTGGAACACCCGCACTATACCCGGCCCGCAGAATGGCAGGGGCTGGGCATTCCCCCGGTGCTGCAATCAGGCAACCATGCCGAGATTGCGCGCTGGCGTCAAAGCCAGTCCGAACAGCTGACGCAGGCGCGCAGGCCGGATTTATGGGCGCAATGGCTAGCGCGCCGGAGCGACGGGGGCGACAGTTAGGCGCGTGCGTGTGTGTTGGGTGGGGAATGGCCTGAAGGGGACGTTGGCACTTGGATGAAGCACGCGCTATCGGCGGGCCGGGGTCTGCCGATCCAGCGTTATAGGGATGCAGTTTATCCACGCGGCATATTCCTGACATCAAGCGCTTGGCACGCCTTCAGGTCATCGGCAGGCCGCGGGACGGCCCGCCGATGGCGCGGCGGCCTGCAGCCTTGATTCCGCACTAGGGGGATGCTTTCAACGTCTGCTTCAGGCCATTTTCCCCTGCCATGGTGACCTATAGTCGCCGTCAGTCACAGCGCGATATGCGGCTGGGATTTCGACAACTCATCCAGTGCGCGCAACTGGCCGATAAGGGCTTCCATCTTGTCCACTGGTATCATGTTCGGCCCGTCAGATGGTGCGCTGTCGGGGTCCTGATGGGTTTCGATGAACAGCGCCGACACGCCCACTGCTACTGCGGCCCGCGCCAGAACGGGCGCGAATTCGCGTTGCCCGCCTGATGTGGTGCCTTGCCCGCCGGGTTGCTGCACCGAATGCGTTGCGTCAAACACCACCGGATAGCCGGTTTGCGCCATTGTAGGCAGGCCGCGAAAATCGCTGACAAGCGTGTTATAGCCGAAGGACGTGCCACGGTCGCACAGCATGATGCGCGTGTTGCCGGTAGATGCGATTTTGGCGGCAACATTGCCCATGTCCCACGGGGCGAGAAACTGCCCTTTTTTGACATTAATGGCGGCGCCGGTTTCGCCTGCGGCCAGCAGCAAGTCAGTTTGCCGGCACAGAAACGCGGGAATTTGCAGCACGTCGCAGACCTGCGCGGCAGGCGCACATTGACGCGCGTCATGCACATCGGTCAGCACGGGCACGCCGAATTCGCGCTTGATCTGGTCCAGAATACGCAGCCCTTCATCCATGCCCAGCCCGCGCTGCGTGCCGATAGAGGAACGGTTGGCCTTGTCATAGCTGGCCTTGAAGATGAAGCGCGTGGCCGTGGGCGCACAGGCCGCGGCAATGCGTTCGGCCATCATGCGCGCGTGGTCCAGACTTTCCAACTGGCATGGGCCAGTGATCAGTGCGAAGGGATGCGTGCCGCCAATGGTGATGTCGCCAATCTGGATGGGGGTTGTTTCTATCATGGTGCCTCCTGCAAAGCGGATTCGATGCGCCCGACATCCATAGGGTTGTTCAGTTCCCAAAACACCCGCCCGCGCGCGTCCACTTCCACGCAACGCACCGGGATTCCGCCATACAGGAAGCGCAGTTGTTCCAGCCCTTCCAGATTTTCCAGCGTGCAGGGCGGGATTGCCGCATATTGCGCCAGCGCCGATGGGCGGTAGGCATAGACGCCCACATGATGGAAGACGGGAATCGGTTCGGGCAGTTTGCCAGCATCGATGAAGGGCAGAACTTCCTTGGAGAAATACAGCGCGTTCATGTTCCGGTCAAACACGGCCGTGGTGCCGCCCACGCGCCCGTTGCGCCGGTCGTCGATGAAGTTTTCATAGGTCTGGCGGTCACAGCGCAGCACAGGGGTTGCCATGCCCACGGTGAGGTCTGCGCGCATGGCTTCGATGAGGGCCTCGACAAACCAGGGCGGGGTCAGCGGCGCGTCGCCTTGAAGGTTGATGACCAGATCCGGCGCAATAGCCAGCCGCGCCAGCGCATCGGCGCAGCGCGCCGTGCCGTTTTCACAGCTTTCGGAGGTCATGACCACATCGGCCCCGAACCCGCGCGCGGTATCTGCGATGCGGTCATCATCGGTGGCCACATACACTGCATCCACGCCGCGCACTTGCAGGGCGGCTTCCCAACTCATTTGAATCAGGGTTTTGGTGGCCCCGTCGCGCTGGCGCAATGCCACCAGCGGCTTGCCGGGATACCGGGTTGACGCATAACGTGCCGGAATAAACAAAACGGTTTTCACATGACCCCCGCGCGTAAAAAATCGTGGATATGAACAATGCCTATGGGTGTATTCTGCGGCGTGACCACCAGCAACACGCTGATCTTGCGCGCATTCATCAGTGCCAGCGCTTCGGCGGCAAGCATGTCGGGTTGCACGGTCACGGGGCTTGGATTGGCCACATCGGCGGGCCGCACACTCATCAAACTGTCCATGTTGCGGCGCAAATCGCCATCGGTCATGACACCGGCAATGCGCGCACCATCCATAAGCACGGCCACGCCGAACCCTTTGGATGTCATGGTCAAAAGTGCGGTCTGCATATCCGTGCTATGGTCCAGCAGCGGCAGCGAGTCGCCTTCATGCATGAAATCGGCCACGGTTTTCAGCTGCGCGCCCAGTTTGCCACCGGGATGATACAGGCGAAAATCCTCGGGCATGAAGCCGCGCACTTCCATCAGGGCCACGGCCAACGCATCGCCCAGTGCAAGCGTCAGGGTGGTGGATGTGGTGGGGGCCATGCCGATGGGGCAGGCTTCGGGCAGCAGGGGCAGCGTCAGCCGGTAGGTTGCGGCGCGCATCATTGTGCTGTCGGGATGGGATGAAATGCCCATCATGGGGATCGAAAAGCGCTTGATGTGAAACAGCATGTCGCGCAGTTCGGTGGTTTCGCCGGAATTCGAGATCAGCAGGCAAATGTCGTCATTGGTGACCATGCCCAGATCACCATGGCTGGCCTCGGCGCAATGCACAAAGAAAGCGGGCGTGCCCGTGGACGCCAGTGTCGCGGCAATCTTGCGCCCGATATGGCCGGATTTGCCGATCCCCGACACAATGACACGGCCCTTGATATTCAGGATGTGGTGGATCGCGGGTTCCAGATCAGCGGGCAGGTTATTGGCCAGGTAATCCAGTGCGCGGGCTTCTACCGCGACAGTTTCGGCAGCTGCCTTGCGGATAACGTCAGGGGCGTTTTCCGGGCCGGGGGCGGTGCTTGCAATATGTGCCATCTTGTGGCCTTTCGGGTTCAGACGTGCCGGTTGCAGGGCAGTGACGGGCTTGTTTCAGATTGTGCGCGCGACGACAAGCCATGTCCAGCCTTGCGCTATAGCGGGCCGCTTTGGAACAGGTGCACTTTCAGCCCACCATGGGGAATGGGGGGGCCGGGCTGCAGGGGCAGGCCGGTGGCATGGGCCAGTTTGCGCTCCGATGTGACAAGGCCCAGCCGCCATCCTGTGAACTGGTCGCGCAGCACCTGCCCCAGCGTGGCATAAAGCCCGAACAGTTTGGCGGGGTTGCCAATGCGCGCGCCATAGGGCGGGTTGACCATGATCAGGCCGGGGGGCGTGTCGGGACGGGTCAAGGCGCCGATGGGCTGGCAGGCAAACGCAGTGCAGTCCGTCAGGCCAGCACGCGCGGCATTGTCGCGGGCGTTCTGGATCGCGCCTTGGTCGCGGTCAAAACCGAAGAACTGCAAGGGCGGGGCTTTGGGGCTGTGCGACTGCACTTTGGCCCAAGCCCTTGGGTCGAAGCTGGCAAGGTTCTGGAAGGCGAACGCGCGGCTGCGGCCCGGTGGCAGGCCTGCGGCGTGGTCCGCCGCTTCCAGAACAAAGGTTCCCGACCCGCACATCGGGTCGATCACGGGTTGGGTGCCGTCAAACCCCATTTGCCGCAGGAAGGTTGCGGCCATTGTTTCGCGCAAGGGGGCCTTGCCGGTGGCCAGTTTATGGCCGCGTTTGTGCAGCCCGTCCCCCGAGGTGTCCAGCGAGATGGTGACCATGTCATCATCTATGCGGATCATCAGGCGCAGATCGGCATCTGCGGTGACCGGCGCGCCAAGGGTTTCGGTGATTGCCGTTGCAATGCGCTGCGCTGCGGCTTTTTGGTGATAAATGCGCGAGCGGGTGCAGGTGACGTCTATTCTGACCGGAAGATCAGCGCGCAGTACGTCGGACCAGGGGAATTTCCGGGCGCGTTTGTCCAGTTGTGCCAGATGCAGGGCGCGAAATGCCCCCAGGCGGACCAGAACCCGGCTGGCGCTGCGCAGCCACAGGTTCGCGCGCCAGATGTCGGGCCATGTGCCGGTTGTTTCCACACCGCCGGGAACAGCGACAGGGGCGGGCAGGCCCAATACCTGCGCTTCGCGCAGAACCACAGGTTCAAGCCCCGGCAGGCAGGCGAGGAATACGGGAAAGGATGACTGGTTCATGGCAGTCGCATAGGCGCAATTGCGAGTCTGTGCCAGAAGAAAAAGGAATGCGCCCGGCCAGCGTGGCCCACCCACCCGCCCCCGCGCCCCGCTTGCGCGGCGCGCTTGCCACGCCGGCCGGGCGCAGGTGCCTAGTGGTTGGCCAATGCATCCATCTTGCGTGCCAGTTTCACATCAAGATCGGTCAGCCCGCCCGCATCATGGGTTGTCAGCACCACAGTCACATGTTTGTAGACATTGGACCATTCGGGGTGATGGTTCAGCTTTTCGGCGTGGATCGCGCAGCGTGTCATCCAGCCGAAGGCTTCGGTGAAATCGGCGAAGGTGAATTTCTTTTCAATCGCATCGCGCCCGTCCGTTTTTTGCCAGCCATTGGCCAGCAGCGCGTCCAGTGTTGTGGTGTCGGTCAGTTTTACAGCCATATCGTTACCCCTCCTGTTGGTCAGGTCTGTTTGCGAAACGGCGCATGGTCGCGCAGGATCTCCATTTCATCATTGATGGCCTGCGTTTCATCGCTCAGATAGCGCGCCACCGCCTTTTGAAAGCCCGGTTGCGGGAAGTAATGCAACGAATGCACGCGCGAGGGCATATAGCCGCGCGCCAGTTTGTGGATGCCTTGCGCGCCCGCTTCCACCCTGCGCAGCCCTTTGGCAATGGCGTAGTCCATCGCCTGATAGTAGCACAGTTCGAAATGCAGGCAGGGATGATCCTCGATGCAGCCCCAATAGCGCCCGAACAGGCAATCACGCCCGATGAAATTCAGCGCCCCTGCCACTGGCTGCCCGTCGCGTTCGGCCAGCACCAGCAGAATATCATCGCGCATCGTGTCATGGATATGATCGAAGAACGCCCGCGTCAGATAGGGCGTGCCCCATTTGCGCGCGCCCGTGTCTTGATAGAAGGTCCAGAAGGCGTCCCAATGCGCGGGCTGGATGTCCGCGCCGGTATAGTGCCGGATGTCCCCGCCAAAGCCCTGCGCCTGCGCGCGTTCCTTGCGGATGGTCTTGCGCTTGCGCGATGACAGATCGGCCAGAAAATCGTCAAAACAGCTGTAGCCGCGGTTTTCCCAATGGAATTGTTCGGTCACGCGGGGCAGGAAGCCCAGTTCTGCGCCCTGCGCGGCCTCACCTTCGGTGCAGAAGGTGACATGTGCTGATGACAGCGCATTGTCGCGCGCAATCTGTGCCAGCGCCTGCAACAGCGCGGCCCCGCCAGCATCCCCCATATCGGGCGCACACAGCAGCCGCCGCCCTGTGGCCGGTGTAAACGGAACAGCGATTTGCAGCTTGGGGTAATAATCGCCGCCCGCGCGGCCATAGGCCTGCGCAAACGCATGGTCGAAGATATATTCGCCTTGGGAATGCGATTTCACATACATGGATGCGGCGGCAACCAACTGGCCCCCGTTTTGGACGATCAGGTGGCGCGGTTCCCATCCCGCCGCCGCCCCGACTGACCCCGAAGTTTCCAGCGCGCGCAGGAAGCGATAGGTTGTAAACGGGTCAATAGGGCGGCCAAGGGCCGCTTCCGGGCAGGCGCAGGCATCCCAATCCTGCGGGCTGACATGCCCCAGATCAGGAATCAGCGTGACCGAAAGCGCACCCCCGTCCATAGGTCAGATCGCGGCCAGCAGCGCCTCGCCACCCGATACGTCGCAGGTGCCGGGGCTTTCTTCGGTGTGCAGCACGCTGACCTTGCCATCGTCAACCAGCATGGCATAGCGCTTGGAACGCCCCATCAGCCCGACAGGGGGCGCGTCAAAATCCATGCCGATGGATTTGGTGAAGGCCCCTGTGCCGTCGGCCAGCAAGGTCAGGCCCGCTTCTGTTGCGCCGGTGGCTTCGCCCCATGCCTTCATCACGAACGGGTCATTGACGGCAATGCAGATAATCTCATCCACGCCTTTGGCGGCAAAATCATCCTTGGTGCGGATGAAGCTGGGCACATGCGCGGAATGGCAAGTGGGCGTAAACGCGCCCGGCACTGCGAAAATTGCCACTTTGCGGCCCTTGGTCAGGCCCGACAGGTCAATCTGTTCCGGCCCTTCGGCCCCGATCCGGCTGAATGTGGCGTCGGGCAATGTGTCGCCTGTGGTGATTGCCATTGTATATGCTCCTCGTTGTGTTGTGTTTGCCACTGCCCAAGATATAGGGTCACACACAGATTAGGCCAGAGGCAGCGAGGCAGCAGATGGAAAGAATAGTGGTCATAGGTGCCGGACAGGCAGGCGCATCACTGGTGGCAAAATTGCGCGCATCGGGGTTTGCGGGTAAAATTTCCCTGATCGGGCAGGAAACCGTGCCGCCCTATCAACGCCCGCCCCTGTCCAAGGCCTATCTGTTGGGGGAACTGGCGCTGGAACGGCTGTTCCTGCGCCCTGCCAGTTTTTATGCCGATCATGACATAGACTTGCATCTGGGCGCACCAGTGACCGCGATTGACCGCATCGCGCGCACAGTTACCGTGGGCGAGCAGGTTCTGGCTTATGACCAGCTTGCGCTGACAACCGGCACGGTGCCGCGCAATCTGCCTGCCGCAATCGGGGGGGCGCTGGCGGGGGTGCACACTGTGCGCACCTTGGCGGATGTGGACGCCATGGCCCCGGACTTCGCGGCGGGCCGCCAGCTTGTCATTATCGGCGGCGGCTATATCGGGCTGGAAGCGGCGGCTGTGGCGGCCAAACGCGGCCTGACAGTTACAGTTGTCGAAATGGCCCCGCGCATTTTGCAACGCGTGGCCGCCCCCGAAACCTCGGATGCGATTCGCGCTTTGCACCAGTCGCATGGGGTGCGGATCCTGGAAAATGTCGCCCTCGCTGCGCTGGAAGGCGCGGACCGCGTGACCGCCGTGCGCCTGACAAATGGGGATGTGCTGCCCGCTGATTTCGTGATCGCGGGAATTGGTGTGCTGCCCGATACGGCGCTGGCCGAAGCGGCGGGCCTGTATCTGGAAAACGGCATCGCGGTTGATGCGCTGGGCCGCACCTCCGATCATACCATATGGGCCGCAGGCGATTGCGCGTCCTTTCCATGGCGCGGCCAGCGCTTGCGGCTGGAATCAGTGCAAAACGCCATAGATCAGGCCGAACTGGTGGCGCAGAACATGCTGGGTGCCGGGTTGGACTATGACCCGATGCCTTGGTTCTGGTCGGATCAATATGACCTGAAGCTGCAAATCGCGGGGCTGAATCTGGGCTATGACCGTGTTGTGGTGCGCGACGTGTCAGGCGCGCGCAGCCATTGGTATTACGCGGGCGACAAGCTGCTGGCGGTGGATGCACTCAATGACCCGCGCGCTTTCATGCTTGCCAAACGCCTGATCGCAGCGGGCCGCAGCCCCGACCCCGCGCAGGTGACAGACCCTGCCACCGACCTGAAATCCCTGTTGCAGCCATGAGGGTGATTGGCGGGCGGTTTCGTGGCACCAAACTGGCCGAGCTGGGCAGCGGCGATGTGCAGGCGCATTTGCGCCCCACATCCGACCGGGTGCGCGAAGCCGTCTTCAACCTTCTGGTCAATGGCGGCTATGGCAATGTGCTTCAGGATGCGCGCGTGCTGGACCTGTTTGCAGGCACTGGCGCGCTGGGGCTGGAAGCGCTGTCGCGCGGGGCCGCGCATGTCACATTTGTGGATGACGGCGCAGTGGCGCGCGGGGTGCTGCGCCAGAATATCGAAAAACTGCGCGCCATGGGCTGCACCAAACTGTTCCGCCGCGATGCCACCGTCTTGGGCGAAAACCGGGGCGCGGCCTTCTCGCTGGTGTTTCTGGACCCGCCCTATGGGCAGGGCCTTGGCGCGCGGGCGCTGGCCAGCGCGCAGGCGGGGGGCTGGCTGGCCGATGATGCGCTGATCGTCTGGGAAGAAAACGCGCCCCAACCCGCGCCCCCCGGCTTGCATCTGCGCGATCATCGCCGTTACGGGGACACCCATGTTACCATTCTAACACGTCAGGGGACAGCATGACACCGGAACTGGTTATTTTCGATTGCGACGGCGTCATTGTCGACAGCGAAGGGCCAACATTGCACATGCTGCGCGATGATCTGGCCGCGCGCGGGCTGGACCTGCCGCTGGACCGCGCAATGGACATGTTCATCGGCGCCACCATGTCCGGCGTGGCCGCCAAGGCCCGCAGCCATGGCGCGAACCTGCCCCCCGACTGGGTCGAAGGGTTCTATGACCGCCTTTATGCGCGGCTCAAACAGGGCACACCCCTGATTGCGGGCATTGAAACTGTGCTTGACCGGCTGGACGGCGCATCCATCCCCTATTGTGTCGGCTCGAACGGGCGGCATGCGAAAATGGCCATCACCATCGGCCAGCATCAGGCACTGTGGAACCGGCTTTCGGGGCGGCTCTATGCCGCCGAAGATGTGCCCGCCCCAAAACCCGCGCCGGACCTGTTTTTACACGCAGCGCGCGCCTTTGACATCGCGCCTGCGCAGTGCGTCGTCATTGAAGACAGCGCAACAGGTGCCCGTGCCGCCCGTGCCGCCGGGATGCGGTGTTTTGGCTATGCCCCCGACGGCGATGGTGCCCATCTAGCCGCCCAGGGGGCAACAGTCTTTCACGCAATGCCTGACCTGCCTGCGCTTTTGTCCATCTGATTTCATTCTGGCAAAAATATCCCGGGAGCGCGAGGGCAGCGCCCTCGCCCCCCTGTCGAATTCAGGACCCCGCCAGTGCCTGCGCCTTCGCCACAGTCAGCGATGGCGACAACGCGTCGGGGTCCAGCACCAGTTCCACAATCGCAGGCCGCCCCGCCGCCACCGCGCGGTCAAACGCGGGCAGGAAATCTGCGGTGCGTTCCACCCGTTCGCCATGCCCGCCATAGGCCGCCGCCAGCGCGGCATAATCGGGGTTGAACAGCCCCGTGCCGCTGACCCGTCCGGGATAGGTTTTTTCCTGATGCATGCGGATCGTGCCATATTGGCCGTTATTGCACACAATTACGATGATATTCGCCCCATGCTGGCGCGCGGTGGACAGCTCGTTCAACGTCATCTGGAAACAGCCATCGCCTGCAAAACACACCACGACGCGCTCGGGGTGTTCCAGTTTCGCGGCAATCGCGGCGGGAAACCCATAGCCCATGGACCCCGATGTGGGGGCCAGATGGCCCGGAAAGGCGCGGGCGCGCAAATAGCGGTGCAAAAAGGCCGCGTAATTGCCTGCGCCATTGGTGACAATCGCATCTTCGGGCAGATGGTCTGACAGGCTGTGGATGATCTGTTCCAGCTTCACCGCGCCGGGCGTTTCAACGGGCGTGACCCAATCCAGATAATCGGCATGTGCCGCGCGCGTCCAGTCTGTCCAGTCTGGGTGTGCGGGGGCGTCGCGCTTTGCCAGTTTGGTGATGAAATCCACCGCAGGCGCGGCCAGCGCCAGATCAGGGCGATAGACGCGGCCCAACTCGTTCGGGTCAGGGTGAATATGGATGATGGTCTTGTCCGGGCTGGCCGGGTTCACCAGGTCATACCCGCCCGTCACAATATCGCCCAGCCGCGACCCCAGCACCAGCAGGCAATCGGCGTCGCGCAGGCGCTGCGCCAGTTTCGGGTTCATCCCCACGGCCAGATCGCCTGCATAATTGGGGTGGCGATTGTCGATGCGGTCCATCCGCCGGAAAGTCGCACAAACCGGCAGCCCGAAATTCGCTGCAAAATGCCCAAGGGCTTGCGCTGTGTCGCTGGACCAGACCGACCCGCCCGCAATCACCAGCGGGCGTTTGGCGGTGCACAGCATGTCCAGCACCGCATCAATCTGCTCAGCGCACACAGATGGTGGCGTGGGGGCCACGGCCGGCAGGTCGGGCACATCGGCGCGGGCGGACAGAATGTTTTCGGGCAGTGCCAGCACAACGGGGCCGGGGCGGCCCGCGCTGGCCTGATGAAAGGCACGGCTGATATATTCGGGCAGACGGTCGGTATGGTCCACCTCGGCGGCCCATTTGGCGATGGGCTTGAAGAATTCGCGGTAATTGACTTCCTGAAACGCCTCTCGGTCGCGGTGGCGGCTGTCGATCTGGCCCACAAACATGATCAGCGGTGTGGAATCCTGCATGGCGACATGAATCCCGCTGGACGCGTTCGTGGCCCCCGGCCCGCGGGTGACGAACACAATGCCGGGCTGGCCGGTCAGTTTGGCGTGGGCCTCGGCCATCATGGCCGCGCCCCCTTCGTGGCGGCAAACGATGTTTTCGATGCCTGACTCATGCAGCCCGTCCAGCGCCGCCAGAAAACTTTCGCCCGGCACCGAAAAGACGCGGCGCACGCCCTGCGCCTTCAGTTGGTCCACCAGTATTTGTCCGCCATGTCGCATGGTCATGAATGCCTCGTTTTGCTTGTAATCCGCCCCAGTCTGGGAGATTGCGAACCCATGTTCAACCGCGATGATTGCCATTTGCCGGTTTGTCGCTAGCTATGAACCCACACCCTTGAAGGAGGTTCCATGTCGGATTTGAAACTTGTTGGCCTGTGCGGGGCGCTGCGCGCGCAATCATTTAACCGCAAATTGTTGGCACAGGCCGCGCGCCTGTTTGATGGTGCGGAATTTACCGAAGGGGATTTGCGCCTGCCCCTGTTTGATGAAGATCTGGAGGCGCAGGGCCTTCCGTCTGAAGTGATCCGCCTGAAAGACCAGATCAAGGCCGCCGATGCCGTGGTGATTGCCTGCCCCGAATACAACAAGGCCCCGTCCGGCGTGCTGAAAAACGCGCTGGACTGGTTAAGCCGTGGGGGTGCACCCTGGGCAGACAAGCCCGTGGCGATTGTGTCTGCCGCCGCAGGGCGCGCGGGCGGCGAGCGGGCGCAATTCGCGCTGCGCCTGATGATGGTGCCATTTCGCCCGCGCCTGTTGCAGGGACCGGAAGTTCTGGTGGCCAGCCCGCAGGACCATTTCGACGCAGACGGCACGCTGATGACCGAAAGCTATGTCAAGCTGCTGTCGGACCTGATGGGCGCGCTGCGCAACGAGGCAGAACTGACGCGCGGCTGACAAATGCGCGCATGGGCGTGCGACAAGGGTTTGAAACCCGCGCGCGGCGCTTCTATACCTGAACAAGGCAGATATATCGGAGATACGAATGTCGAACCCCACCGCCGCGATGCTGGTCATCGGTGACGAAATCCTGTCAGGGCGCACCCGTGATGCGAATATGCATTATCTGGCCGGGCAGTTGTGCACGCGCGGCATTGACCTGGCCGAAGTGCGCATTGTGTCCGACAAGCACGACAAGATCGTGGCGGCGTTGAACGCGTTGCGGGCGGACTATGACCATGTGTTCACATCGGGCGGAATTGGTCCCACGCATGATGATATCACCGCTGATGCCGTGGCGGCCGCCTTCGGGGCGAATGTCGACATCCGCGATGATGCGCGCGCCATTCTGGCCGCGCATTACCAGCGCACGGGGCTGGAACTGAACGCTGCGCGGCTGCGCATGGCGCGCATTCCCGACGGGGCCAGCCTGATTGACAACCCCGTCTCCTCGGCCCCGGGGTTTACCCTGGAAAACGTGCATGTGATGGCGGGCGTGCCTGCAGTGTTTCAGGCCATGGTGGCGTCAGTGCTGCCGCTGCTGACATCAGGGCAGGCGCTGTACAGCCAAACCCTGTGCGTCAATCGCGGCGAGGGCGAGATAGCCGCCGACCTGGCCGCGCTGGCCGCCGCCTATCCCGACCTGTCCATCGGGTGCTACCCGTTCCAGCGCGACGGGGCGTTTGGGGCAAATGTGGTGGTGCGCGGGCAGGCGCGCGCGCAGGTGGATGCGGCGATGGTGCGCCTGTCAGACCTGTTCCCCGAGGCGGTTGCGTGACACTGCCCGCCCCTGACGCGCTGTTTGCAGCGCTGGAGGGGACATGGCCGGCCTTGTCGCGCAAACTGGTGGCAGGCTGGACCATCCGCGACGGTGCAGGCGGGGGCAAGCGCGTCAGCGCGGCCACCACCAAGGATGACAGCGCAGACATTGCTGTTGCAGAAGCGGCCATGCGCGCGCTGTCCCAAAAGCCGCTGTTCATGCTGCGCCACACGCAGACAGCGCTGCAAGACCGGCTGGCGGCGTGTGGCTATGGCCGCGTTGACGCCAGCGTGATTTATGCCGCCCCGGTTGCCGCCATCGCACAAGACCCCCCCGCCATAAGCCTGTATGCCGTCTGGCCGCCGCTGGCGATCATGCGCAGGATCTGGGCTGACGGGGGTATCGGGCCTGCGCGGGTGCAGGTCATGGCGCGGGCGCGCGGACCAAAAGCGGGCTTGATTGCGCGCCGCCATGACCGCGCTGCAGGGGCTGCGTTTTGCGCGGTCCATGACGGTATTGCGATGGTGCATGCCGTCGAAGTGGCCCCCGCGCTGCGCCGCAAGGGGGTGGCGCGCATGATCTTGCAAGGGGCGGCCTTCTGGGCGCAGGAACAGGGCGCGCAGTGGCTGGCACTGGCCGTAACCGAAGCAAACGCCCCGGCGCGCGCATTGTATGATGCGCTGGGCATGCAGGTGATGGCGCAGTATTCCTATCGTCAGAAGGAGGACTGAGATGACCACGCAAGTGACAAAGCTGAACCTGCCCGCAGCCGACCCGCTGCCTGAACGCACGCAAAAATATCTGGACCTTGCACAGCAGAAACTGGGCATGGTGCCGAATGTTTTGCGGGCCTATTCGTTCGATGTGGCGAAATTCGATGCATTTGTGGGCATGTATAATGACCTGATGCTGGGCGACAGTGCCCTGAGCAAGCTGGAGCGAGAGATGATTGCCGTGGTGGTGTCGTCCATCAACCGGTGCTGGTATTGTCAGGTCGCCCATGGCGCGGCAGTGCGCGAGTTGTCGGGCGACCCTGCGCTGGGTGAAGCGATGGTCATGAATTACCGCGCCGCGCCGCTGGATGCGCGCACCCGCGCCATGCTGGATTTCGCAGCGCTGGTGACCGAGGCCAGTGCGAGGGTGGAGGAGGCAGACCGCGACGCCCTGCGCGCGCACGGATTTTCCGACCGCGATATTTTTGACATTATCGCAGTGGTGGGGTTCTTTTCGATGTCCAACAGGGTGGCGTCGGCCACGGGAATGGCGCCCAACCCCGACTATCATTCCATGGCGCGGCAGATGTGACCGGGAAGGGGGACGGGGGGCGGCTGCCCCCCGACAGCACCGGCCTGCGGCCAGTGCTGAACCCCCCGCCCCAAGGGGGGCACGCCCCCCTTGGGCAACCCCGTGGATATTTGGGCCAGCGTGACATCAGGGTTTCTTGTCGAACAGGCCACTGACCGCGCGGCGCATGATGGCGCTGGTGCGCGGGCGGGGCTGGGTGTGGAAGGGCAGGGGGCGGCAGAGTTCGATTGCGGCAATGCCCAGACGCGCAGTCAGCGCCCCGTTGACCACCCCTTCGCCAAAGCGGCGCGACAGTTTTGATGCGATCCCGCCAGAGGCCACAGCGCCGATCATGTCTTCACCCACGGCCAGCGCGCCTGTCGCCAGAAGATGGGTGATGATACCCCGCAACAGCCGCAGACTGCCCAAAGTGCCAGCGCGACCGCCGTAAATTTCGGCAATGCGCCGGATCATGCGCAGATTGGTGAGCAGGGCAGCCATTACATCGACCAATGCGAGCGGGATCATGGCGGTGAGCAGGGCGACCTGCCGTGCGGAGGTTTCGACCTGAAGGCGGGCGGCGGTGTCAAGCGGCGCGAGAAGGATGATTTCGGCCTGATCAAGCAGCGCGTCGGAATCTGGTTGGTCAGGTGCGGTTTCGGCCATGCGCGCGCAGGGCCAGCGCATGTCTGGTCGGTGCGCATAAAGCGCGTCCAGTGCGGCAAGGGTGCGGGTGGCGTCGGGGCGGTTGTTGTCGGTGCGGGCGCGCGCGGCCTGTTGGCGGAGCAGGTCGATCCGGCGCAGGCGGCGCAGGCCCGCCCATTCGCGCAGCGCCATGGCGACGCCAGAGAGGACAAGAACGGCAAGAAGGCCAAGCGCCGTGTAGCCCAGGATTTCACTGCGCGCGACAAGGCCGGTGGTGAAGTCCCATGCCGTGACCGATACGGCAAGGGTGATGAACCCCACCAAGCCGCCCCAGCCCAGTTTGGCCCATAGTGTCAGTTTTGTGCCCGCGCCGCGCAGGGCCATTTGCATGGCCTGACCGCCGGGGCCGTCGGGCGGGGCCGCGCTGTCATCATCGGGCAGGGGGTGGGCCGTGTCGGGGGCGGCGTGGGGGACGTCGTCGTCAAGTTCGATGAGCACAGGCTTGCGGTCGGTCATGTCAGAAGGTCCCCGATCAGGAAGTCTGCGGCGCTGTCCATGCGGATATGGGGCAGCCCGTCGCCTGGGGCGCGGGTCAGGGGTGCGGGGGCGAATTGCATGATGCGGTAATCGGCATCCAGCCAGCGCCGGGCATCGTGCTGTGACCGCCCGAGAAGCTGGGCGGGGTCTGTGGGCAAGTCCCCTGCATGGAAGGCGGCCTGTTTGCCGCTGTCAAGAAGTTTGCCGCGCACGCAGTCCAGTGTCTGGCCATCGCGGTGATGCTGTTCTTCGATGGTGGTGCGCAGGGCTGCGATGGACAGCGCCCTGGTGGTTGCGCCCGCGAAATCGGCGCGGTCACGGGACTGGCGCAGCAGGGCGGTTGTTATGGCGGTCAGGCGGGGGTGCTGGCTGTGGTGCAGATGGTCGGCCTTGGTGGCGGCAAACAGGATGCGTTCCACGCGTTTGCCGCCCAGAATGCGGCCAAGCCATGCGGTGCGGCCGGGCCGGAAGGTGGCCAGCAGGTCGGCCATCGTCTGGCCCAGCCGGTCCACGGCATCCGGCCCCGCATGGATGGCGCCCAGCACGTCGGCCAGCACAACCTGACGGTCGATGCGGGCGAAATGGGCGCGAAAGAAGGGCCGCACCACCTGTGCCTTGTAGGCGTCGAACCTGCGCGCCATTTCACGCGCCAACGACCCGCGCGGGCCTGTGGCCGCCATGGGCACGAAGGTCAGCACCGGCGAGCCTGCCAGATCACCCGGCAGCAGCAGGCGGCCGGGGGTGATGTCGGGCAACCCTTGGGCACGGGCGGCCTGCAGATAGGTGGTAAAGCTTGCCGTCAGGGCCTGTGCAGCGGGTTCGTCATGGGCGGCGGCGGGGTCGGTTGCGGCCAGTTGCGTCAGGAAATCCGCAGCAAAGGGGCGGTTTTTCATGCGTGTTAGTGTTTCTTCGGACCATTGCGCATGGCTTTTGTCGAGCAGCACCAGGTCCAGCAACCATTCGCCGGGGTAGTCGATAATGTCGATATGCTGGATGCGGCTGCCCCGAATGCCCGACAACAGCCCCCCCGGGCGCACCCTGAACGACAGCCGCAATTGCGAGATGTGGCGCGTGCCTTCGGGCCAGTGGGGGGCGGGGCCGGTCAGCGCGGCCAGATGCTGTTCATATGGGAAGCGGGGCAAGGTGTCATCGGGCTGGGGTTGCAGGAAGGCGGCTTCGATATGGTCGCCAGCCACGGCCTGTATCCGGCCCATGCGCCCGCGATCCAGCAAATTGGCCACCAGAGAGGTGATGAACACTGTTTTGCCTGCGCCTGACAGGCCCGTAACGCCCAGCCGCAGCGCAGGTTCGGAAAACACGCCCGAAATTGCGCCTGTCACTGTGGCACCCGCGCGTTCAACGCGATCCACCAGCCTGTATGTCAATTTGCCAGATGCCATGACTGCCCCTTATCCGATAAACCATAGATAAGGGGCGGATGGCGAACTTGCCAGTGATGCGGACACCCCGCGCGGGCAGGCGCGCTTGCATTGCGCGATGGGGTGTCAGTGCCAGTCAAAGAACCCGGCAGGTGCACGCGCGCGCAGTCTTGCGGCCATGTCCTGCCCCAGCAGGGCCGCATCGGCCACAGGCGCGCGCCCTTCGTCAAACAGACGTTCAGACCCGTCAGGGCGCAGGATTTCGCCGCGCAACCAGATTTCCCCGCCGTCAATGACCGCCAGCCCCGCGATGGGCGTTTCGCAAGACCCGTCAAGCCCGGCCAGAAACGCGCGTTCTGCGGCCAGCCGTTGGGCCGTGGGGGTGTCATGCAGGCGTGCCAGCATTTCGGCGGTGCGGTCGTCAGCGCTGCGCCATTCAATGCCGATCGCGCCTTGGGCAATTGCGGGCAGCATGTCTTCGGGGTTGATGGGGGCACTGGCGACATGCGCCATGTTCAGGCGGTTCAGGCCCGCCATCGCCAGAAAGGTGCAATCGGCCACACCATTGTCCAGCTTGGACAGGCGGGTTTGCACATTGCCGCGGAATTCCACCACGTTCAGGTCCGGGCGGCGGTTGAGCAACTGCGCCCTGCGCCGCAGGCTGGATGTGCCCACGACTGCGCCAGCGGGCAGATCGGCCAGCGCGGCGACCCCTTGCCGCGAAACGAACGCATCGCGCACATCTTCGCGCGGCAGATAGCAGTTCAGCACCAGCCCGTCAGGTTGTTCGGTCGGCATATCCTTCATGGAATGCACGGCAATATCGATGCGGCCTGCCAGCATCGCTTCTTCGATTTCCTTGGTGAACAGCCCCTTGTTGCCGATTTCCTTCAGGGGGCGGTCCGCGTCGATCATGCTGCGGTCATCGCCGGTAGTCTTGATGGGCACAATTTCGAACGCCTGTTCTGGCAGCGCGAACGCGGCCATAAGCCGCGCGCGCGTCTCAAAGGCCTGCGCCAGCGCCAAAGGGGAGCCGCGCGTGCCAATTTTCAGGGGTTGGTCGGGGGTCGGGTATACATGTGTCATGGCACTTGATTAGCGCCGCGATCCGGTCCTTACAAGCGCAGAGTGTACACTACACTTGACAACTTGTTCCGGGCTTGGGACGAGGGAGGAATTCAAGGAGAGTTTACGCATGACCGCACCCGCCCCGACCAAGACCATTTTGCGCGCCCTTGCGGGGGAAACGCTGCCAACGCCCCCGATCTGGATGATGCGCCAGGCAGGTCGCTATTTGCCCGAATATCGCGCAACACGGGCGCAGGCGGGGGATTTCCTGTCGCTGTGTTACAACCCCGAACTGGCGGCCGAGGTGACCTTGCAGCCGATTCGCCGCTATGGGTTTGACGCGGCCATCCTGTTTGCCGACATCTTGCTGGTGCCGCAGGCGCTGGGCGCGGACCTGTGGTTTGTAACCGGCGAAGGGCCGCGCCTGTCGCAGATTGTGAACCGCGCCGGTGTGGACGCCCTGAAACCCGTGGAGGCGATTCACGACACCCTGTCGCCTGTCTATGAAACAGTGCGTATTCTGGCGCGCGAATTGCCGCGTGAGACGACATTGATCGGCTTTGCCGGTGCGCCCTGGACTGTGGCCACCTATATGATTGCCGGACGTGGCACCCCAGATCAGGGGCCAGCGCATAAAATGCGTGAAACCGAACCGCAGGCATTCGATGCCCTGATGGACCGTATTACCCTGGCAACAATCGAATATCTGTCCATGCAAATTCAGGCCGGTGCTGAAGTCGTCAAGATTTTCGACAGTTGGGCCGGGTCGCTGAAGGGGGATGCCTTCACCCGCTACGCATTGGAACCCGCCCGCCAGATCATCAAGGCCATCAACGACCGCCACCCCGGCGTGCCGGTCATAGCCTTCCCGCGCGAGGCAGGGGACGGGTATATCGGATTCGGGCGTGCAACTGGCGCGGATTGTGTGGCCATCGATAATTCCGTGACGCCCGAATGGGCGGCGGAACATGTGCAATGCGATGGCTGCGTGCAGGGCAATCTGGCGTCCAGCCATATGGTGACGGGCGGGCAGGCGCTGGTCGATGAAACCACACGCGTTGTGCGCGCCTTCAGCAAGGGGCCGCATATTTTCAATCTGGGTCATGGAATCACGCCCGATGCCAACCCCGAAAATGTTGCCCTTATGATCGAAACAGTGCGCAAGTTCCGCGCCTGACGCCCCCCACCGCAGAAAAACGGGCGGCCAGTCTGGCCGCCCGTTCCCAATAGCGCCAATGGCTGGCGCAGCTTTCCCGCCGGATTATTCCGGCAAGATCACAGTGTCGATCACATGAATCACGCCGTTTGTCGCCTCGATATCGGCCTGAATGACAGTCGCACCGTCCACGGTCACTGTGTCGCCGACACCAATGGTGACAGACTGGCCGTTCACGGTTTCCGCCATCATGCCATCTTCCAGATCGCCGGACATGACTGCACCGGGAACCACATGATAGGTCAGAATCGCGGTCAGGGTTGGGATATCGGCCAAAAGTGCCTCGACCGTGCCTTCGGGCAGGGCGGCAAATGCCTCGTCTGTCGGGGCAAATACTGTGAACGGGCCGTCCCCTTTCAGGGTATCGACCAGCCCAGCTGCCGTGACAGCGGCCACCAATGTGGAAAACGCTTCATTCCCGGCGGCAATATCCACAATGTCCTGACCGTGCCCATCTGCAAAAGCGGGCGCAGCGAATGTTGCGACAACGGCCAGTGTGCTGAGTGTTGACTTGATCATATTCGTAATCCTCCATGAATTCATCTTGGTGATGATGCAGGGTTTACGCAGCCATTCCTTCATTGGATGAGGGTCAAGTTTTCTTGAGTGGTGTTTACAAAGCCTTTTGCACGCCTAAGCGCGGGCAAATCCAGACGTCCAATGACAGTCTTGTGTTCGCGTGGCGCTGATCCACCCCCCCCGAATCGCGCGAATCGCGCTGAGCATTTCAGGGGTGTTGCCCCGTATTCCGGGCATTGCAGCGGTGCTGGCCGCCGGAATCTGGCTCTTCGGGCGGTGTCGGTGCGGGTGTCCTTATACAAGCCGCATGGGGCGCGGTAACTTTCGGAAAGTCAGTGCCCCGATTTGGGTAGGATATGTTCAAAAAACAGTCACAATTTTGCTGTAGGCTAGTTTTTTTCATTTTCTTTTCATTTCTGTCTTGCGTGTATTTGTTTGATTGCCTAGATAGCGCTTCACCGGCGGCGGGAACGCGGTTGGTTGCCTTGGGCGGTTA
>NZ_JBQTCF010000036.1:0-36550 GCF_052379845.1 Roseinatronobacter sp. NSM
CCGCCCCCCCCCCGCCGCGCCCCCCCCCCGCGCCTGACCATGGCCGAAATAGAAACTTGTCGTAAGCGGGACGCCACCGCGCCTCCTAGAGTGTGTTGCGGTCATTAGCATTCACGCAATCCACTCTAACTCTTTGTGGTCGCGTGATTTTTCACCGCTGGCCGAGCGCCGGGATATCAGCGCATGCCACCGGGTTTTCGGGTCAAGGCAACCTGTCATCCGCCACCCGTCCAAGACCTGAAGAATGTGTCTGTGCTATTGCCCCCTGCGTGGCAATATAGACAGCGCTGGTGAGTTTTTCAGGTGAAATGGGCTTTGGCAGGACAGCGCTGAAAAGCTCTGCTTCCACGCCTATGGTTTGCGGCAGCGCAGTCACCAGAACAGCCGGTATAGGCGGGTTGCAGGTTGCCGCGATCCGCGCAAGCGCGCTCCCGTTCAGCGCTGGCATGTCCAGATCGGTGACCAGTGCAGCCCATATGGATGGATTGTCCTGCAACAGGGCGGCGGCTTCAACCGGATCAGTGACCGCAACTGCAGTCGCACCGCATGCTTCCAGAAACTCTGAGAATACATCGGCCACGTCCTGCACGTCATCCACCACAAGGATATTGCAGCCAGTCAAGTTCACCTGGCTGGCGCAATGCGCGGACGATCCCGGATCGTGGGGTAAGCTTTCAGGGCGCTCTGATGGCCAGGCAACCGTGACTGTCGTGCCAGAACCCGGAATGCTGTCAATCCATAATGCGGCCCGGTTTTCGCGCAGAATTCCCGCCACGATCGGCAGGCCAAGCCCGGTTCCCTGATCACCCTTGGTTGTGAAATATCGCTCAAATAGGTTTGCACGTATGTCAGCATCAATTCCGGCCCCGTTATCGGCAACAATAAAGATACTATGTGCCGTATCACGCCGCAGCACGCCGGCATCCGGGCTGCGATCTGGAAGGCGCCCCCCTTCTTTTATTTCAAATCTGACCGGGTTGGGCAGTTCGCAACTGGAATCGCACGCATTCAAGCCAAGATTTACTATCACCTGAAGCAGTTCGGTTCCATTAGCCCAGACATGACACGGCACATCAGGCTGCGAGATGCAAAGTTCTTGGTCGCGGATACGGCGACTTCCGAGCAGTTCAATCCCTTCCGCGACCAGATCCCGCAAATCATGCTTCCCGCGCACTACCTGTGGCCTGCCAAGATGCCCTAATCCCCTGACCAGATCGCGTGCTGTCTCAGTCGCGCGCCGAATGCGATCAACACTGGCGCGGGCTTCCTCATCATCTGCGACTTTTTGCGCCAACAAAGAGACCGAACCCGCAACGACTGCGACAAGATTGTTCAGATCATGCGCGACGCCGCTTGCCAGATGCGCGATTGTCTCGCGCCTTTGCGCAAGTTGAAGCTCCTCGCGCATTCGGGCCTGCTCTGCGGATTGCTGCAATTGCTCTGTAATGTCGCGTGTCAGGCACAGAATCCGGCCATCGTGCAGGGTCAGCGATACTTCCTGCGGGACCAAACTGCCATCACTGTGCCGTCCGTGCAACTGGCCGCGCCAGCGTCCATTCGCCTGCAACTTCTGCAATTCTTTGGCCATGAAGCGCTGGACAGTCTCTTCGGTATAAATTTTACTCCAATGCAGTTCACTGATATCCGCTTCATCTGAAATACCCAACAGACGGCGATGCGCGGCATTCATGTAAACGTAATATCCGTCCGCATCTACTATCGCAATTCCGTCGCCCGACGCATCCAGCGCCACAGCTCGGTCATGCAGCGCCTTCTCATGCGAGAGCTTGATCGCGGTGATGTCAGTCTGGACCGCAACAAAGCCCTCGACCCGCCCATCTGTTCCGAAAAGCGGCTGAATATCCTTGCTGATCCAGTATTCTTCGCCGTCTCTGGTCTGGTTCAGCAACTCGGCGCGGACGGCCTTGCCTTCTCTTAGGGCTGCACCGATGCGCTGCAGCTCGGCACTGTCCGTTTTTTCCGAAGCCAGAAAACTGTCCGGGCGCTTACCGATGATGTCGTCAAGCCGCCACCCGGTGCGAAGTTCAAAAGCGGGGTTGACCCATTCGATGCGTTGCTCAGTATCAGTGATGATCACCACGTTGGATGTCAACTCGGCTATTTTGCTCAGCCGCTGCAGGCGTCGGCGCTGGATCAGCTGCCCCGTGACGTCACGGATCACAAAGACATATCCACAATGCTGACCACGCTCGAATTTGGCCGCCGCGGACAAGGAATACCAACGCGGTTCCCCATCTATGTCGAATTCATATTCCAGCCCGGTAACGTGCCCTTCGCGGTCTATGAGCTGCATAACATCGTGCGTCAGCTTTGCCAGTTCAGGTGGCAAAATCTCTTCCGGCAGGCGACCGATAAACTCTGCCGGCGGAATTGCAGTCCGCAGCCCGGAACCTGCGCCATGCGCTGAAAAGCGCCCATCGCGGTCAAGTTCGAGGACGAGGTCAGGAATGGCAGACAGTGTCGTGTCCAACCGGCTGCGTTCAGCTTCCAAATGGATCAACGCTGTTTCCGTCGCCGCCTCGGCTGCGCACCGGTCAAGAACAACATTTGCAGCATTCGCAACAGACTGAAGCAATTGAATTTCAAGCGGCAGGAAACGACGATACGATCTGACCGCGTCAAACCCGACAAACCCGACAATATTGCCGTCGCGCAGCATTGGCACCGCCAGCAAGGAGCGGATCGACTGCATCATCAGCACCTCGCGCAATGTCGACGTGTCTGGAAGTGCTGCAACATCGGGAATGTGAACTGCCCGACCTGCGGCCATGTCATCACGCCACTCGTCCATCAGGCTGGCCGGCATGTCCTGAAGATGCGCGATCATCGGCTCTATGCCGGGACCCGTCCATTCATGCGTGTTGTCGATGCGATCATGATCGCGCAGGCGGAAAACATATGTCCTGTCAGACGCGGCAAGTGCGCCAGCATCTGCAAGAGCGCGATTGATTGTCACCTCTGTCTCTTCAAGGGATGTGCACAAGAGAGTATTGGTGATTTCGAGAATCGCCTGCTGCCATTCAACAAGTCGCACATAGGCGCTGCTGAGTTCCTGATAGGATATTTCAGGACCTGCTGAGGCGCCGATGTCTTTGGTCCGGCCGGTTCCAAACAAGCTGGCAAGGGCAGGTGCCGGTTGGGCATGGCGTCGGTTTTGTGCAGCTTTTTCGATCAGGCGTCCTGTCTGCTCCAGCAACTTCTGATCGCTTCTTGCGAATGCGCCCTTTTCTCGGGACAAGAGCATCAAAACCATCGGCTCATCGCCCGCAATATTCACAGGAACCGAGATCATTGACCTCTGTCCGCGCAGATTGTCAGGCAGGACCTTGAACAAAGGGGTTGTGGATAAATCCATGATCCACTGTGCTTGCGCCAGGAAACCGTCAGTATCCGGCCATTCGAGTCGATCCAATTCCTGCATACCAGTGATGACCGAACAAACGCTGCCATTGCGTCTGCGCATAAGAAGCCACAGATCCGAATCTGTCGCAGCCTGAAACAGGCGCAACGCGCCGATGATACCGACTTCCATGTCCTCGAAACCATGTATCAGATCCACAGCACGTGGAAGCGACGACCGAAGATGCGCAGTGTCATTCATCATGTTCTCCGCGAACCAAGAAATCGCTCCCACCCGAAAAGGGGGCGAAGAATGAAATAGGGCAGTTGCCCTGCGTCATTTTCGGCTGTGCCTATGTATTTGCCAAAGCAGAACAGCCTGAAGGAAGGCCCCGTATAACTGAACCGGTGCGCGAAAGGGATATGCCACGCCTGTGGCGCCACAGGATCGACATGTGAAGCTTCGGACTTCGTTGCACTTCTCCGGGGAACGGATCGATCAAAGCAGCCCATGTTTGAGCGCCGCAATGACAGCCTGCGTGCGGTTGCGGACATCAAGCTTCCGGCAGATCGACTTCACATCCATCTTGATGATCACCTCATCCAACCCGATCTCCCGACCGATTTCCTTGTTCTGAAGCCCCTCACAGAGCAAGGCAAGCACCCGCAACTCGCGCGGCTTGAGCCCGAAATCAGCACCGTCACCTGTGTTGTGTCTGCGAATGAAATCAGCTGGCAGAAATACCTCTCCATCAGCGATAAGCCGGATCGCATGCCCAAGCGTCCTCAGCGGCAGCGTCTTGGGGATAAACCCGCCTGCGCCCTGATCGAGTGCGAGATCCACAGTTGTCCTGTTCACGACGCCCGAAAAAATTACCACGCGTCCGCTATTGGCATCTTTCAGGCGGCGCAACCCCTCCAGCGCGTTCATACCCGGAACATCATAGTCCAGAAGAACAGTGTCGAAGCTCCCATTCGCACCAATCATTTTCAGCGCCTCGTCAATGCAATTTGCGGCAACGACGTCGAAGCCGAATTCAGCAGTCAAGGACGCAATCACTGTATCTACCAAAAGAGTGTGATCATCGACCACAAGGACACGGATGGTCTCGTTCTGTGCGCTTTGGGTATGTTTCAGAAGGGTCATCTTGAAAACGTATCCGTCTATCACCTGCACGGATATTAATAATCACTTTCACTCGATCTTTCACCCCTGTAAACTGCGTTCTCTCGGAAGAGATTTCTGATTATCTTTGGGGGCATAGCAGCGTGATCAGCACAAAACACAGGCGCGCTCTCCACCCTGGCACGAGGATTCCCGCTCATGCCGGCGTGCTGAATCAGGCGCGCAACATTCAAATACTCTTAAGAGATCAATTTATACCACATGGCACCTATTGTGCGCTTCTAAGGAATTTTCCCGCAGTGGATTTCGGAATACACTAACTATACCGTCATTCGATGACGAGTCTATGCGTTTCCGGAGCTTGTGCACCCTTCGTCAGGTAGTGTTCCGAGTTTGGGCCACTATGTCAGTCAATCTGGCCGAAGCCGAACTGAAATGGAGTTGGCATGGATGAATACATCGATTATCGCGCTGGAACTGAAGCAGACGCGCCGCTGCAGATGCGCAGTGCCTTTTGCAGGCGCGGTGCTGGGCGTAACGCGGTGCGCTGCGATATGTCCAGTAAGCGCGCAACCAGTATCGAAGCCATTTCAGAGCCCCCCCTCAACGAAAAAAATCGCGCGGTTCGTCACTCTTTCGCAGTCACACCAGGTGCCACGATTGCTGACAAGGCCATGAGGATGATCGTTTCCAAAACGACAGACCGTGTAAAGCTGGTCAACACCCTGTCATCGGGCAGCAGCTTTATCGCCTTCGCATCGGTGCGCGCGGAAAAAGCACCCTTTGCAAGCCCGAAATATCTGAACGAAGCGCTTGAACACCTTCTGACATTTCATGAAACTGTAGAAAGAATGGTCGAGGCTGGCAGGAACGGCACGCGTGGTGTGGAAAATGCGTGCATTATGCATTCTCTGCGATCAGTGCTTGCCCATGGTGGGTTGACACTGAACCGGGCGTTTTAGCGCAGGCGGCACTGCAAATCTGTTTGCCGCGCGTATGATCTGACTTTTAACCGGTAGATGCGACTGCGCATGGTGCCTTTGGTTCTATTGCCGAGTGAGGAAAATTTCCCTAAGTGGGCTGCGCAAAAGGAGAATTGGCCTTTCAAGACTTGCCGCATTAGTCCCTGGACGCTCTTTAATCATGTCAGAAGAACCGCTACATCCTCCCTCTCAGGGGTTTCAATCTTCGGCAAACTTGAGAAATGATGCCGATCTGTGGTCATTTCTGGGCGGCATACCCATACCGATTGCGGTCCATGAACTGGGCGAGGGCGCGGCGATACGCTTTCTGAATGAGAGCTTTACCCAATGTTTCGGCTACAGTTTGGCGGATGTTCCGGACCTGAATATCTGGGGACAGTGCGCCTATCCGGACCCAGAGTACCGCGCGCAGGCTTTCAACCGATGGTGGGTCGAGATCGAGGCGCGACTGACAACCGGCATCGTCGCCCCGCCGGGCGAATACCGCTTGCGTGACGGGCATGGCCGGGACCGTGACGTGCTGATCGGCTTTGCGCTGCACGGTGATCTGGTGATTGTCACCTTTCAGGATCTGACCGGGACACGCGCGGCAGAGGCTGCACTGGAAGCCGAGAAACGCCAAAATGAGAAGGCGGCCTATGTCCTGACAAAAAACATGCCCGCAGGCGCCTATACGATGGTGTTGCGCCCCGGCGCAGAACTGGCTGATTTCGCTTTTCTGAGCACAAAATTCCTGAATATGATGGGGATGACGCGCGAGGAGGCCATGGGTGACCCCATGAAGGTCTTCGCCGGGGTGCACGACGAGGATCGCCAACAGTGGATTGAACGTAACGCCGAGGCGTTTGCAAAACGTATGCCGTTTTCGGGTGAGACGCGGATTGTCGCTAATGGCGAGACGCGCTGGGTGCGCGCCGAATCCGTTCCCCGTGAACTCGACGATGGATCGGTAATCTGGGAAGGGATTCTGGTCGATATTGACACGCTCAAGCGCACTGAAAAGGAATTGCTGACAGTGTTGGAGGCCGCGCGGGCCTATACCTGGCGGCGCAACCTGCGCACCCGCCGGTCGGAGTTCGACCCGCGCTGGTCCGCGCTGGCCGGCCACCCCCCCGGCGTGCACGACATGCCCAGCGACGACTGGCGCAGCTTTGTCCACCCTGATGATGTTGCATCGGTGGACAACGCCCTTGCCCTGCTGGAGAAAGGCGCTGTTGAAAGCCAGATCATGACATATCGCCGCCAGATTCTAAGCGGGGATTGGATATGGCTGCAGGTGCATGCGGGCATCAGCGAACGCGACGCCCAGGGTCGCCCAACGGCGTTGTCCGGCGTGAGCTTCGACATCACCGAACAGATGACCGCCCGCGCGCAGGCATTGGAAGAGCAAGCCCAACTGCGCGAGGAATTGCAACGCGCTCAGCAACGGGACACTGTCGCCCAAATCGCAGGGGGCGTGGCGCATGACCTGAACAATCTGATCGCAGTCGTTGCAGGCACGGCCGAGTTACTGGAGCGTCAGGCCAAAGAGCAACCTACGCTACTGGCCGGGATGGACCGCATCCGCCGCAGCGTCAGCATGGCGCGCGACCTGATCACCGGTCTGGGCGGGCTGGTGCGGCCCGATCTGCCACGCGGATTGCATGACCTTGGAACGTTGCTGCATAACACGATGGATCTTCTGGGCCAGCGGCGGATTGCGCGACATGCGATACGCATCGATGTCGCCGATGAAGGCCTGACAGTCTGGGCCAACCCGACCGAGGTCATGCAGGTGCTTGTCAATCTGGCCATCAATGCCTGTGACGCAGGGACATCAGAAGCGCCCGCAAAAGTGCGCCTTCAGGCCCTGCCAGCGGGCAGCACCCTGCCCCAGCGCCCACCCGATGCCGGAGCCGCGTTTGATGCATCTGTCCCGATGACATTCTTCACGATCCGCGACACAGGAACCGGCATCACCGACGAGGTGCGCGCGCGGATGTTCCGGCCCAACTTCACGACCAAGGGCAAGGCTGGGACAGGGCTGGGACTGCTGATCGTCTCGACCATTCTGATGGCCAATCGTGCGGCGCTGTGGGTCGATAGTATACCGGGCCAGGGAACGACAATGACGCTAGCCTGGCCCAGCGTCGCCCCAATGGACCCAAGCGCCCTGAAAAAAAGCGATCAGGCACCGTCCGGTGTCGGTGGCGAAGCAGTCGGCCTGCTGGACGGGGTGCATGTGCTGGTGGTCGATGACATGTCAGATGTCGCCGAAGTGCTCGCAGACATGCTGGAAGCCGCCGGCGCAGTCGCAGTTGCCATTTCCGACCCGATGGAGGCGGCACAGGTTCTGGCCGAGGCACCCGATGCATGGTCAGTTCTTCTGACCGATCTTCATATGGCAGCGATGGACGGCGTGGCACTGGCGCGCCATGCTGGCGCACTCTCACCGCCTGTTCCGGCAGTTCTTGTGACAGCCCGCAGCGACATGCTGGACGATGCTTCCCAATCCCACTTCGCCGCAATACTTTCCAAGCCTGTCACTTCGGCCAAACTCGCGCAGGCTGTATGGGTGGCCAGAATGTCCCTGAAAGCATAGGCACTGACGCTGCTCGCAGCGTGGAGCTTTCGGAAATGACATCTGAGCTGATGCAGTGGACGCCCCCAACCGCCGGCATCGGATACCATGACCTGTGTGATTGCGCGGCAGCTTGGCTTGTCACCAGACACTTGATGGGCGTGGCACCTGCATTTTCGCTATGCCTCGTTTGTTTGCAAAGTGTCGCATGCGCTGAAACCGGTCGGCGGCAAGGGACAAAGCCGCGCGACATCGCGGCTTTGTCAGATTTGAAGTCAGAACCGCATCTGTGCTTGGGCGGCAACCCCGTAGGTAAGCAGATTGCGGCTGAAACGCAGATTACCACGAAGGGAAAGGTTGATCTGCTTGACACCAGCATCGGTCTGATATCGGCGAAAGTGGTCAATGCCAGCGCTGAGGTCAGCAAAGCCCCCCTGTCGCGCGGTCAGCAGGTCGACAGGCTGCCCAATCGGGGACCCGGAGGGGCTGAGCTGTGTAAAGGTTGTCCGCCGTTCCGGGCTGAAATCACCGTAAAGCTTGAGCCCGATAAAGCGGCTGTTCGCCGAGGAGTATCCGGGGGATACATCCTCATGACGAAGCTCAGCACCGACAAAGGCAAGGTGTTGAGTATGGCGCGAGATATCAAGGCGGCCTGACAACAGGCCATCAGCGCCGACGAAATCGAGAGTTCCACCAGAGCTACGGTTGATCGCAACACCGACCGTGGGCGTAAGCGATACCCCCTGACGCAACGCGATATCACGCGAGATGCTGGCCACGAACGCAGTCGTATCGGAGGAGGAGCGCTGCGCCAACAATGGAACCCCCCTGCTGCCTGCCTCGGCGGTATTGCGGAAGATATACCGATTGCGCGCGCGCGTTAACTGAGCTTCGCCAAACCAATCACCGCTTTTCGCGGCAAGATAGACGCTGCCAAAGGCCTGGCGGAAATCACTACGCGTGACACTTGCAAGCGCGTCTTGCGCGACCACACCGGAGATCGGATCGACATTGAAGTTGAACACATCCTGCGATGTCTCTCCCTGATGCACACCAAAGCTAAGGCCAGCGGTGATATCCCAGCCCTGTGGCGCGTTATAGCAGCCCAAGTCGAAACCACCCTGAATGCCATGGTAATTGACACGCACTTCAGAATTTTTGCTCAGGTTTTGATCGACAAGTGTAGTGTCTGAGCGGACGCGGGTGCGACCGCCCACAGAGCGCGCCCAGCCCCCGCTACTGCAAACTGATCGAGACCCGGAGCGACTGAAAACGGCGCGGTCGGGCCGGTCAATCGCGGTACCGATCAGCGACTCGACAGCGCTGAATGTGCCCACCATGCCACCTATTGCGGGATTGGGGAGCGTGATCAGATTGAACGTCTGGTTTGCTGCGTCATAGCGCAGAACTGCGCTGACCAGACCCGACATATCCGGAAGTCCTGTGGCTGATACGGCAGTAACAGCCCGCGTAGGATCACCCACCGTCAAAACCGGTATCGCCTTGCCGATTTGCAAAGCCCTGTCTTGCGCGCCGAAATCCAGAACCAAAGCCCCTTCTGTGTTTGACAGAGTTCCGTTCCAGTCGAGCGGCGCAATGTCCGAAACCAGCGTCCGGTCCACAAGCTCTGGCGCAAGCTCTACACGCAGCACGCCGACCAGATCGCCTTCCACATTCAATTGACGACCAAGCGAGTGGAGAGCATCGAACCCACGAAGATCGAGCCTTCCGCTACTGTCGGATTCGATGATACTGGCTTGCAATGTTGGCCGGATGTGAGGGCCTGTGGTGGTAACCGCGCCACCGAGCGTCATGGTCTCAATGCCGGTATAATCTGCACCAAGGGTCAGCGTGCCGGTATTGGTCAGGTTACCGCCGTGCTTGAACATGCCGGTGACATTCATTGTGCCTGCATTGGTGATGTTGCGGTTGTCACCCGCAAGCAAACCCTGCGCATTCAGCGTGCCGCCGGTTTGATTGGTGATGCCAGCGCCATATGTGCCGCCGTCGATGTTCAGCGTCCCGCCCGACACGATAACCGCGCCGGTGACAGTGCCAGTATTCAAGACCGACCCACCCGTCACTAGCAGATTGCCATTGATGTGGCCGGCAGTGTCCAGCGTGCCCGCACTGTTGACACCCCCGCTTATGGTCCCATCATTTATGAGCGCGCCCCCGACGCCAACACTCGCATCCCCCGCGATAGCCCCACCGCCCGAAATCCGAAGGACACCGGCGCTAACGCTGGCAGCGCCTGAAAATGTGTTCAGGTTGTTGAGGATAAGTGTTCCAGGGCCGACGGCTTCCAGCCCGCCAGGACCGGAAAAAATGCCCTCCACCACGAATTCATCATCTTCCCCAATAAACATCTGGATAGGCTGACCATTGTTCGACGTCAGTTCTATGGTCAAGTCAGGGCCAGCCTCCAAACCGCCATCACGAACAAAAATTAGTGCGCTCTCAGGGTGATCGAGAATTATCTTACCGTCATCAAGCCGCGCCCCCGCAGTGCCATCGATCAGAATGATACCAACTGAATAGGTCTTGTCTTCAAGTTTTATTGTACCGCGATCTGTTTCCCCTGGGAATGGTCCCCGGATGAACACGCTTCCCCCCGGCACAAAGTCTTCATCATCAAGGTCTCCTGGAATTCCCAGACCCAGCCAGTTACTTGGATCACCCCATTGTCCGCCGTCAGGCCCGACCCATGTCTGAGAATACGCCGTCGACAGGTCCACGAAAAACAAAAATATGGCCAAAAACAGGACCGAAAGATTGCGCATTCGGCTTTTTTGTAAAAGGTCAAACGCTGCGCAGCATAACGGCATATCGCATTTTGTCAGAGCGCTGTATTTAATTCTTGTTTTCATGGCCTTCTTGTCTCTTTGCGCTGGACGGTCCTGAACTGGAACACATTAAGACCTTGGTCTTGCGCTCTTTGCAGCATCTGCAACACGGCGGATAACCTGCATCGTGTTTGCCTGCTGGACCTATATTGAAATCGCCCGGCAGATCCGCGCACACTCATGTTCGCTTGCGCAATTTCATCACGAAGCCGGGCCACGATTTGGCGTTTTGCAACCTTGCCCGAACAAGGTTGCACAGGGATTTGCGTTTGAGCAAACAAGGTTACATTCTCGAACAGTCTGATCACGTTTCGCGCATTGCTCTCCTGAAGCTGTCTCGCAGGGGTTGCAAAAAATACTCAAGCGGACTGCGCGAACCAGTACTGATGAAAACCTCGACCGGCATGCCCGGAATGAGCGACAGGGTAGACATTGGTCGCACATCCGCGGCCACGTCAGAGAATCTCAGGACTGTCTCGAAATAAGGCTCCCCGGTGCGGTCATCTTCGATGCGATCTGCAGACACCCGGACAACTTCCGCCTCGTAGGGCGAAACCTCACTTTGCTTGAATGCTGAGAGCACAATTTTTGCGCGTTGCCCTGCAGAAATAAGATCGACATCCAACGGCGAAACACGCGCATGGACAAGCAATGATGTGGCATCTGGCACAATGCTGAGCAGCACTTCACCAGGTTGCACGACTGCACCGGAATTGTGGACCGCAAGACCAACAACAATGCCAGGCACCGGCGCGCGAATGATGGTCCTGGACAATTGATCTTCAGCAGCCCGCAGGCGGTCCCGAAGATCAATCAACCGACTGAGCAGCGGAGTGAGTTCTTCATCAATCGCAGTCAGGCGGCTGTCGTTCATGTCAATGAACCGCATTTCTATTTCACTGATGGCCAGCAGCGTCTGGCCGCGCTTTTCAAGAAGATCGCCAATCTCACCTTCGGCACCGGCCACGTTCCGGCGCAACTGCAAAATTCGGGGGCGTCGTTCGATCCCTTTTTCAAAGAGTTCTTCAGCCGTGTTGAGTTCTTCCTGAAAAATGTCACGCTGCGTTTTAAGCGCGGCGAGTTGCGCGTCGAGGCCCGCAATCATGCTATGATATTGTGGAATACGCGCAGCGAGGATTTCGCGCTGCCCCTCAAAAGCCTGCATGCGCGAGCGGAAGAGTTGCTTTTGCATCTCCATTACCTCGACAATCTGCGGATCGTGCAACGCCTGAAGCAATTGATCAGGAAAGTCGATCTCGGCGCTTCCTGCCCGTTCTGCCCTAAGCCGCGCTACGCGCCCCAGCGCATCATGATATTCCGCACGCAGCGCAATCACCTGTGCCCGGGCACGCACGTCCTCCAGCCGAAACAACGGATCACCGGCAGCGACGTGAGAACCATCCGTCACCTCGATGGCCGCGATGATACCACCCTCAAGGTGCTGCACCCGTGTGCGGTTCCCCTCCATGATCAACTCTCCGGGCGCGATTACAGCGCTATCAATACTTGCACTGACAGCCCAGAAGCCACCAGCGCCGAAGAATGAGCTCACTATCAGAAATCCGCTGACGACGGTGGCGCGGGCCGCGATACTCGGTGCGCGGTTCGAGGACCCCGACGGGGTGGACGCTGGCATCAACTTCATTATGTCTCTCTCTCGGATTCTTTGGTTTTCACGACCACCGGGCGTAGCCGGGGCTGTGACATACTCCCGCCCTTGAGAACGAGCGGGGGCAGCTTCGCGCCCACGCTACCCAACGATACGGCTTGCTGCGTCTGGGCAGTCGCGGGCGTCGCCGCCACCGACTGCTCTGAACTGCGAATACGTGCAAGCACCTGATCCCGAGGCCCGTTATCCACCAGCTGCCCCTCCCGCAAGACGGCAACATGGGTAACGGCATTCAGCACGCTTGGTCGATGCGCGATAAGGATCACACTGCGCCCTTCGGCAATCACTTCGGAAATGCAGCGCGCCAGCGCTTCTTCGCCTGACTGATCAAGATGACTGTTCGGCTCGTCCAGAAGAAGCAGGGCAGGATTGCCATAAAGCGCCCTTGCAAGGCCGATCCTTTGGCGCTGCCCACCTGAAAGCTTGACGCCCTGATCGCCAATAGGTGTCTCATAGCCCATGGGCAACCGCAGGATCAGTTCATGCACCCCCGCCTTGCGCGCAGCATCAACAACCGCCTGCGCGTCAGGCTCTTGCATACGGGCAATGTTCTCGGCGACTGTGCCACTGAACAGCGCCACTTCCTGCGGCAAAACACCGACATGGGCCCCGAATTGCGCACGAGGCCAGTTGAACGTCATGGCTCCATCAAGTCGCACAGCGCCCCTGGTCGGGCGCCAGACACCGGACACAAGGCGCAAGAGCGACGACTTGCCAGCAGCACTCGGCCCGATGATGGCCAGCGCCTGACCCGGCTCTACTTTCAGCGTGACATCCCGCAGGATGGGATCGGAACTGTTTGGAAGAAACAGCGTTGCATTCTCAACCTCTACCAGCCCTTTCGGTGCCGGCAACTCCTGCGACTCCGGGCGATCCCCGGACCCGGAAAGAAAGTCATTCAGCCGGTTTGCCGCGCCGCGCGCGCCCACAAAGGTTTTCCATGACCCGATTGCAATATCTATCGGCGCAAGCGCCCGCGCCGCAAGGATCGACGCCGCAATCATTACGCCGGGCGTGGCCTGCCCCATGATGACAAGCCAGGCCCCAAGCCCCAGCATGGCGGACTGGGTAGCAAGTCGGATGAACTTGCTTATCCCCCCGATCTGGCTTTCACGGTCCTGCGCTGAAAGCTGCCCCGACAAGGCTGCGTTTTGTGCATCTCGCCACCGGCTCTCCAGTGCGGCGCGCATGCCCATACCTTCAACAAGTTCGGCGTTGCGCCGCCCACTTGACAGCAACATCTGTGCCATCTGGGCTGCGCCCGCCGCCTGCCCGACGCGTCCGCGCGTTGCAAGTTCGCTGACAAGCGCCAGCACAATCAGCACAATCGCTGCCACAAGTGCGGCATAAAAAAACCAGGGGTGAAGAACATACAGCACGCCAAGAAATATGAATATCCACGGAAAATCTAGGAAAGCCGTCACTGGCGCACCACCGATAAACGCCCGGACCTGATCGACGTCACGATCTGAAGGCGGCAATCCCTGCGCAGCCGGAATGGCCGACATGTAGATACTGCGGCGCAACAGCGTCTCGGTCATCGTATCATGGAACCGCGCGCCGATCCGCGCCAGCAATCGCGTGCGCACCCCTTCCAGCAAGGCAAAGGTCAGAAGCGCCACGGCGGCAATCAGGGACAAATAGATCAGCGTCTCGAAACTGGAACTGGCCAGCACGCGATCATAGACCTGCAACATATACATCGGCGCCGTAAGCGCCAGCAAATTGATCCCGATGCTGAAGAGAAGTGTCGCCAGAAAAAGTGCGCCCGAACCGGACGCAATCACTGATCGGACAGTCAACCTTTCGCGTGTTATTGACATGAGGAAATGTCTTTCTGATAGGACCCAAAGGGTACGCCCCCGCGCGAACGCGGAGGCGAAAGTCGTCAAGGCGCAGACGGATCAGACGAAGGCAAAATCCGACTGGATGAGTTGCTGCAACTCCGCAACAGTTGCAGTGGGCACAGCGTTCGCATCATGGTCGTCCTGGAAATTCGCCGACCATTCAGACCCGCCGAAATACCCAAGCTTCACATAGTCGATACCTGCGTTGGCCGCGTTCACCTCTGAAGTGAACCAGACCGAGACCGACCCGTCAGACTGTTGGAAAATCCCAATGGCTTCGCCTACTTCGCCAGGTGCCCCAGAGAACCCATTTGGGAAGAACTGCGAAAAGCCTTTTCCTGTTGCGAAGGCCGCATTGACAAAGGTATCGCCGACATTGCTTTCCGTAACAATCGTATTGGCGTTGAACAGGATTACGTTCGCCGCAGAGTTCTGCTGATTGTTCAGAGCGTTGACAAACACTGGCGCCCCTTCAAGCCCAACGAAACCAAACTCGATCAGGTCACGAGCCCCAGCGTCGGACTCGCGATCGAAGTTCAGCAAGCTGATCACCGGCAGGCCGTTATACTCGAACACGCTGCCCGGGTTGCCTTCGAAATTCAGGGTTGCCGTCAACCCGTCCTGCCCGAAGGTATAGATATCCGCCTCTGGCGCAATCTCGACCCCCAGTGACGCAATCGATGCGCTGAAGTTCGTGCCAATACCGCCGCCGCCGCTTACATCGACAGCATCCCCGGTGGCAAGCGTGCCTGCCTCGTCGACCGCGCGCACCGACAGTTCTGGTGCCTGACCGTTGAAGTTCCAGTTCGGCACGAAGCGCAGCTCTGCATCCGGCGCAAGGAACAGCGCATCGGCCGCCGTGACCGCACCGATATCGACCCAACCACCGGACGCCTTGTACTGCCAGGCCCCCTGGGACGCCACGGCGGCGTTGGCCACCACGACGACACCTTTCAGGTCCGAGGCCGTCAAAGGGTCACCGAAGCTGGTTCCGAAGATGTCCGCCACAGTGTCACCGTCCCCGTTGACGAAAGACCCATCGGCAGTGGTGAACAGGTCCTCTGTCACAGGGCCGAGCGCGTTTTCCGTGGTGTTGAAGTCACCCGGCGTGGAGACCTGCGCGACTTGCTTGGTGAATGTCGCCATCTCGGCGGAATATGCCGTGGCATCGCCCCGCACCGAGACATCGTCAGTCCGCAACCGGCCAGAGGTGGTGAACTGTCCACCGCCGATCAGTTCTTGCGTACTGTCCACCGCCACGAAAGACAGTTCCGGCACCCGACCGAAGTTACGGTCTTCATCCGTGGCCGCATCGGGCACGAAGCGCAGCTGGGTCGTATCCGCCAGCAGCATGGCCGTGGCCTCTGACAACACCAAGTTTTCGGAGTTGAGAACAGTCAGCACGTCCCGGAAGGCCGAGTCGCCTGTTGTCTTGAACTCCCACCGCCCAGTGACAATGCCTTCGCCCGGCGCCTCGATCCCGACCAGCGCAATCCCGGCAAGATCCGAACCGAAATCATCATCGCGGAACAATGTGTTGAGCTGTGACACAGTGAACGATGCAAAGGGGTCACCGGTCAGGCTTTCATTGACCTGCGGCCCTTCGAACACATCCACATCCACCAGCTGCGGCGCGACATTCGCAAAATCGACGCCATCGCCAAGCACGACCGTGTCACCCGCCGCAAAGACCGGACCGATAAAGACACTCTCTGAACCCTCGCGGTTGACCGTGATCGAGGTGGCATTGAAGCCGTCAGCAAGCTCAGTCAGATCGATGATACCCGGATAGGTGGCCGCATCGTCCATCAGCGTGATGACAACCTCTTCTTCCGCCAGCTGCTGCGCGGCAAGCGCCATGACACCGGGCAGATCGCGGGCATCGAAGAAGATGTCAGGACGGTCGCCCGCACCCCCCAGCTTAACCGGGAAGCCACTGTCGGAGAAGAAGGAGGCCGTCAGAACGCCATCCTCTGCCACACTCCCGAACTGATCCAGAAGCGTGTCGATGGTGGCCTGGAAGCGCTCCACATCCTGCAACACAGCCGTGACTGTCGGCTGCTCATCATTATTGCTGAACGCAAGCGTGATCTCCCCGGCCTCGGCAGTGATGCTGTTTAGCCTCAGTCCGAAAGCCGCTTCATCCGGCGCCGCCACAGTGTCGGTGCCAGAGCCGCCAACCACAAGGGTGATGCCGGTCTCACTCACCAAGGTGATGGTGTCGTTGCCCGTGCTTCCCAGCTTGATGCTGTCGAAGCCGGTGCCCGCAACGGTGTTGCCGCCAAGGGTGACAACCTGCCCGGTAAAGTTCCCGAACTGGCCCGAGACAAAGGTGTTGCCGGTCGCCGTGGCGATACCCGCCGCGCCGAGGCCAAGGTCTTCGACCGTGCCGTCGAAGGTGTTGCCGGTCAGCGTGACGCCATCTTCGCCGTCAATCGACATGCCGACGTAGTTTCCGGTCAGCGTGCTGCCCGTCACCACGGCACCTGTCGCACCGGGGTTCAGGTAGATGCCCGTCGCCCAGTCCGTCGCAGTGACGTTCGTCACACTCAATCCGGCACCCTTGCCGCTTTCGGTCAGGATACCGCGCGCCTGGCCGCCCGTTTCGCCCTGCTCCGGACCCGTCAGGGTCAGGTCGATCAGCGACACATTGCTGGCCGCAACATAGACACCGGCAAACGAGCCGGAGGTGTTGCCGCCGCCATCAACGGTCACGTTGTCGATGGTGACCCCGTCGGCCTTCACGTCAAACGCGGTGACCGTGGCGTTGTCGCTGCCGATGATCGTCAGGCCGGTCTTGTCGGACGGGATGGTGACCACCTCGTCATAGGTGCCGTTGCCGATGAAGACGATGTCATCCGGACCTGCCGCATCGACGGCCTCCTGCACGCTGCGCCCGGTGCCGACCCCTGCGACATGCAGGGTGACGTTATCGAACACCAGCGTCTCGACCGCGCCCAGAATGACACCGGAATCATCATTCTCCGGATCAAGCGCGTATGCCAGCGCCCCCTCAACTGTCTGGTCGCCGATCACAGGATCTTCGACCAGAAGCGACCGATCAAACGCAACCGGTGCTGTCACGGGAAGACCGTCATCGTCCTCACCCACCTGTTCCACAAGGGTCAGAACATCGACGTTGTCGCCACCCGCCACCACGGAGCCTGCGAGAAGCACATCCGCCGAGAGCGCCCCTGTAAGCTCGGATGCATCCAGGAAACCGGCAAACAGGTCGAAGGAGATATTTCCAGACCCTTCGACGGTTAGGAGGTCGGCACTGATCGTCAGCGGAAGTTGCGAATCGCCCTCTATTGTCAGCGCGAATGCCTCAAGGAGAGCGACCGCTTCCGAACCTCGGTAATCCCCCCCCAGAAGCGTAAGGGCATTGGGGACATCCCCGTCAAACTGCACAAGGAGGGAAGCCAAAAGCAAGTTGCCGTCGTCGACGCGGAGATCAGGCCGATCATCATCACCCACCAACAGGATGCTGAAGCCATCTGCCGGCACCAGTGACACGACACCGATGTCCTCAAGCTCCACCCGCTCGATATTGCGCAGGGTATTACCCGCCAGCAGCACATCGCCGTCCTGCCCCTTGGAGAAATCGGACGGGGAGTAAAGATCGTCAAGCTTTACAGTGTCGATGCCACCTATGCCACCGTCAAGCACCGTGCCTGCCCCGCTGAGCGCGAAGGTGTCGTCCCCGCCGCCGCCCTGGAAGAAGTCCTGCCCCGGGGTGGCGAAGCCGGTGAAGTCGAAGCCTTCGGTCACCGTCCCGCGCAGTTGCAGGCCGAGGAGGTCACCGTTGCCGTTCGCAATATAGGTGTTGGTCCCGATGTTCACCGTCGAACCGTCCGGGATGTTCCCGAAGCCCGGACCAGTGACGAAGATACCGTCATTGCTGACAACCGTCGGTGTTACCGTGTTACCGGTGATGGTCAGATCGACACCATCGGCCGCTGTCACAACGCCGATGATGGCGCGCTCCAACGTGTTGCCGGTGATTGTGATCTTGCCCACGCCGCCAGCAGAGATCGCAGAGTTGCCGATCGAACTGCCGCTTACATCGCCAGCCACGTCACGGCTGATGGTGTTGTCGGTGATCGTTGCATTCTCGCCTGTGACCCGGATTTCAGACGCATAGGCCGAGGAGGCACCGTCAACGGTGAAGGTGCTTTCCGTGACAGTCGCATCGGCACCGCTGACCAGCACAACCGGCTGCCCACCGCCCAGCCGGGCGTCATACTCGGTGAAGGCCAGCCCCTCGACCTTGGCGCCGTCGGCCAGTTCCAGCAGACCACCTTTCAGCGTGGTCAACGGCGTGCCGTCAATGTCCAGCCCGGCGCCGGTCAGGGTAACCCCTTCGGGCACCGTCAGACGATCCACTGACGACAGGTCAAGCTCGCCAGCCGCAATTTTCACCGTCTCGCCCGACTGCGCATCGGCAAAGGCATCGGCCAGCGAGTTGTAGATGTTGCCAGTATCCGCGTTGCGGATCAGCAATATCTCAGGCTCGGCGAAGTCGTTGTCCGCCAGCAGACCGGTGAGCGCGTAGCTGCCCGTCTGATCAACGACGACCCGCGGGAAGGCGCCGAAGGTGTTCGGCTCGCCGTCCTCGCTGCCCCCGACGGTCACACCGGTGCCCCACAGTTCCAGCACCGCGTAACTTGCGCTGCCCTGGAAGGTGTTGCCCTGCACGACACCGCCGGTCGATTCCAGCCCGACCAGCAGGCCAGCTCCCGGATTACCGGTGATGGTGTTGCCGATCAGCGAAACGATACTGGACGCGTTGCCCAAACTGGTCTCGCCATTGACATAGACCACCGACGCCGGACCGTCACCAGTGATGGTGTTGCCCAGAAGCGCCACATTCTCCATGCCGCCGCCGGTCAGCACCGCATGGCCGCTGCCGCCCGAAATGGTGTTTCCGACGAAGCTGACGAGTTCGTTGTTGCCCACCAGATAGACTGCAGCCAGATCGCTCGCCTCGGCCGAAAGGCTGAAGCCGGTAACAGAGACCCCATCGACCCCATCGTTAACCCGGATTGCCGCGCCCTGGTTGACGCCGGCACCCGTGATCTCGACATCAGTGCCCGCCGCGATCAGCGACAGCCCCTTGTCCAGGGTCACCGGCCCGTAGTTGCCATCGGCCACCGTGATGGTGTCGCCCGCCTCGGCCGCGCCCACCGCCGCCTGGATCGACATTCCGTCGAACACAAGGAATTGCGCGGCATCGAAGTCCCAGATGACACCCGAAGCACCGGCCGCCGCCTGCGCATCTTCGACATCTGCAAACAGCGACAGGTTACCGTCCGCGAACACCCCGAACTTGCCGTCCAGATCATTGACACGGTAGATCGCCGGGATTCCGGTGAAGTTGTCCACCACCGCGTCGAAGCCCGAGCCGTCGCTGCCCAGCTTCACCGCACCATCGACAAAGACCAACCGGTCGCCGCTGTCGTCAATTTTGTTGCCAGACAGCACCACATCGGGCTTCGTGTCGTTCGTGCTTTCGAAGATGCGCAGGCCGGTCTTGGCGTAATCCTCGATGGTGTTGTTGGTGATCGTCAGCGTTCCGTAGTCGCCGAAGGCCACGAAGCCGCCGTCGGTCCCCTTCATCAGGTTGCCGTCGATCACCACCGCACCAGCGTTGTTGAGGAAGATCGCGTCGGCGTCGTTCGGCGTGGCGGTCACATTGGTGGACACCAGCAGGTGGTTGTTGCTGACCGTCACCGCATCGTCGGTGTCGGCGTTGATCCAGACCGCCGAAGCGCCGCGCGCGTCGTTGGCGGCGTCATAGCCATCGCCCGCCTTCACCACGTTGCCCTCGAAAGTTGAGGCCCCGCCAAGGCGAACGAAGCCCGAACCGTCCGAGAAGCCGCCTGCAGCACCGAAGACTTCGATGACGTTGTTCTGGACTGTTACATCATCGGCAAGCACCAGAAGGTTGTTGCCGCCCCAGCCCGAGAAGTTGATGTCATTGGTGGAGGTCGAGGTTGACGGCTTCGTCAATGTGACACCAGTGAGCGATGCACCATCGGCGCTGATCGTCACCTTGCCACCTATCACGGCCTCGCTTTCGCGGTCAGTGTCATGGGCGGTGATCTCCGCATTCGGGCCAACAAGGCTTACCGCCTTGTTGAGGTTGATCGCCTCCTCATAGACGCCCGCCAGCACGTTGATCGTGTCGTCCGCCGACGCCAGATCGATGGCCGTCTGGATCGACAGGCCCTCCAACACTGCAAAACCGTCAGCGAACTTGAGCGCCTCCACCCCGGTCAGGGTGTTGATCTCGCCATCGCGCGACACAGTGATCACGCCATCGGTGATCGACACGCTGTAATCCGAAAGGTTGCCCTCGAAAGTGACGAGGTCGTTCCCATCCTGCCCGAAGAAAGCTTCATCAGCGTCTGTTGCGGCAAACACGTCGTCACCAAGGGTGCCAAGGATAACACCCTCCTTCTCGAAACCCGCGACCGTATTTGCCCCAAGGCTGACGATCTGCCCGGTGAAATTGCCGAACTGGCCCGAGACGAAGGTGTTGCCTGTCGCTTCGGCGATGCCTGCGGCACCAAGTCCGAGGTCCTCTAGCGTGCCGCCAAAAGTGTTGCCGGTCAGCGTAACGTTGTCTACTCCATCGATCGACATGCCGACTGTGTTGCCGGAGAAGTCGCTTTCGGTCACCACAGCATCCGTCGCACCCGGATTAAGGTAGATACCCGTCGCCCAGCCTGCCGCCGTGACATCGGTCACTGCCAGACCAACCCCCTTGCCGCCTTCGGTGATGATACCGCGGAACGCGCCCGGCTCACCCTCGCCCGGCCCGGTCAGGATCAGACCGGTCAGCGTCACATTGTCAGCCGCAACATAGATCCCTGCGTTCGACCCTGAAATCGTCGCACCGCCCTGAACCTTGAGGTTCTCGACAGTAACACCGTCGGCTTTCACGTCGACCGCATTGACGACAGTATTTTCGCTGCCCAGAATGGTCAGCCCAGCCTTGCCCGAGGGGATGGAAACCACCTCGTCATAGGTGCCATCCGCGATCAAGACCGTGTCACCTGCCAAGGCGGCATCCACCGCCTCTTGAATGGTTGCGAACCCGCCGTTGCCGACAACCAGAACGTTCTGGTCACTGAACGCCAACTTGCCGATTCCGGACACAGTGACGACTGCTTCGCCCTGTGTGATTTCGTAGCGACTGTCGTCGAACGAAATCCCAACATCAGCAAAATTAACCACGCCGCCGCCCAACACCCCGGCTACATCAAGCTCAGGGATCGGAGCCAAGAAACTCACCGCCTGAATAACGTCCGTGAAGGTGTTGCTGTCCTGATCGACGAACAAACCTGCTGCTGCAGGCGCGTTGATGATTACGCCGAAATCAAGAGTGTCAAACTCGTTACCGGAGATTGAAAGCCCCTCAATAGGGCTCACAGGATTGAAGACCCCGATACCGGCTGACCCGTCCTTGAACGTGTTGCCAGTGATGATTACGCCATCTATGGACGCGTTATCACCGAACTGCACACCGCGCCCGTTGATCCCCTGGAATACGTTGCCCTCGACCAGCAGGTTCTCATAGGTCGACCCCACGGACCCCGATGACGCAAGCACGATGCCGCGATCGGTGCCGTCGAACACATTCCCCTTGATCACCCAATCGGACCGCGTGACGTTGTTGCTGTCCTGCACGATGGCGTTGCCGGAATAGCCCTTGCCTAAGGCGTCCCCGAAGTCGCCGACGAAGTTACCTTCGAACAACAGGCCACTGGCCTTTTGGTAAAGTGCTGCATTGATGATGTTGTTCAGGAAAGAGGCACCGTCCCCGCTAACATCAATCTGCGGCGTGGTCCCGGTTGGCACAAGCGCGAGTTGGACACCATCGATGGTCACATTATCGGCAGTAACGCGGAAGGTGGCGTTGCTGCCCGAGGCGATGAACTTCGCCTCATCGCCGCGTGCATCATTGACGGAATTGTCAGCATGCCCCGAAATCCCGGCATTCGGGCCAAGGATGGTCAGACCCGCCTTGTTGATATTCACGGTTTCACTGTAATCGCCTGCGGCCAGCAGCACCACATCGCCGTCCGTACCTGCCGCACCAATGGCAGCGGTCACTGTCTGCAACGCACCACTTCCGGCGACATGTGCGGTCTTGTCGGCGAATTCGATGGAACCGATGTTGGCCAGTTCCACCGAGGCATCGCCCACCGTGAGCGTGAAGGAGGCATCCCCCTTCGTGCCGAGGGTGAAGAGGTCTGCGTCGAAATTGATGTCCAGCCCGCTATAGACATCTTCCAGCACAGTCAGCAACGCGCCGGCATCGGCGAGGCTGGCAAAGGTGCCGTCGCTGTTGAGCAGGAAGTCGTTGGCCAGCGCCTCGGCCCGGGCCGCGTCGGTGTCGCGCAGTGCCAGCACGCTGTTCAGCGCTGTGTTGTCCGTGACATAGACTGCAACGTCGGCCAGCGCGTCCAGCAGTTCCGTCGCCGTGGTCGCATCGTTGACCAGCGCGAGGCCCACTGTGTCGAGCGCCGCGGGGAAGGCGTCCAGCACCCCGGCCAGCGTGGCGAAGCTGCCGGTCTGGACTTCGGCCAGCACCGCCTCCTGTGTGCTCTCGCGCAGTTCGGCGAAGGTCGTCAGCTCTGCGGCAAGCGCAGCGGCCGAGATGTCCTCGACCGGCGTGCTGTTGACAACAGTTGTCAGTTCAGCGTCCTCGATAGCTGCCAGCGCGACTTGCACCTCTTCGAACAGACCAACTGTCAGCGCACCAAGATCAGACCCGTCCGCAGCCGCGATCACTGCGTTCACCGCAGATTCAACAGCTTCGCGCGGCAAAAGCACCTTATCCAGTTCAAGGATCAAGCCGGTGAAGCTGGTATAACTGCCCCCCTTCAGATCCTCGACGAAAGCATCAAAGCGCGGCTCGGGATCGTTGCCCAGCGCAGTCACCCGCGCGATCAGCTCCTCCTTGCCGGAGATGATCCCGTCGATGGCCTGGCCGTTGATGGTCGCGTCGGACTTGACCGCCGCAATCGCCTCCAGCTTGGCCAGCACGCCCTCCAGCGTGCCTTCGTCGCCACGGGCAAAGTCCCCCGCCGCAGCCGTGTCAATCGCCTCGCCCAGTTCGATGCGGAACTCGGCCAGCGGCTGCAGCAGCGTCACCATATTGGTGTAGCTGGCGAAGCCGCCATTCGCGTTGTCGCCGAGATCAGCGGCGAGCGCGGAAAAGCGCCCCTCGATCAGCTGGTCGTCACCCAGAAGCGCCTCTAGCCCTTCCTGACCTTCAATGACCAACGCAACATCGGTGTTATTAATCAGCGTGCCTGTTGGCAGCGCTTCAAGCGCCGTGGTGATGGCTTCGATATCCGCTAGCGCCAGCGTGCCGTTGCTTCCAGCGATCACAGCGTCCTGCACTTCCTCGCGGAAGGTCAAAAGCCCGTCGAACAGCGTAATCATCCCCGTGAAGCTGCCAAAATTGCCGCTGTTCGCTGCAAGGTCATTTTGCACAGCAACGAAGCGGCCGGGCACGAGATCCGTGATCCGGCCCGTCAGCGCGTTGAACTGCGCGTTGACTGCATCACCGTCGACAGTCTCGCCATTCACCGACTTGCCATCCAGCGCGGCAAGGCTGTCGCGCACAGCGTCCAGTTCGGCCACGCCCAGCGTGCCCGCGACGCCCGCTTCGACCGCCGCCTGCACATCAGTGCGGAACGCGACCAGCGGCTCCAGCACCTGGAACATGGCGGTGAAGCTGCTGAACCCGTCACCAGTGTTGGCATTCGCAGCCAGATCGGCGTTCAGCGCTTCGACCCGGCCCGGGACCAGCGCGTTCAGCGCAGTCGCCACAGCCGATACGGCGGCGATGACATCGCCCACCCCCTGACCGTTGATTGTGGCGTCGGACTTCTTGCCCTGCACCACCTCCAGCGCGGCCACCACGCCGTCCAGCGCGCCCTCGCCGAAGCTGCCCACTGTGGCATCGCCTGCGGCGTCCACTGCATCCTCGACCGCGACACGGAACAGGATCAGCCCTTCAGCAAGGCTGGTCAGGCTGCCGTCATAGAGGTTGGAAGCCGCCCAGCCATCCGATGGCGCGTTGTCGGCCAGATCGTTGACCGCCGCCTGAAAGCGCCCGTCAACCAGACCGTCAATCGCGGTCAGCACACCGTCCAGCACCGCGACAGTGACGTCGCCCAGCACGATATCCATTGCGGCAAGCTTGTCGCGGCCAATGCCCAGCTGGGTCTCAACCCCCGATGCGTCCTTTGCGTTCACAGCGTCGACCAGCGCCTCGCCGGCCTGAGCGAATTCGACGGCATTGAAGTAGAAGGCCGCGGCTGTGTCGAAATCGGGGAAACCTGCACCTTCCGCACCAAGCAGAAGGAACTCCGCCACAGCAACAAAGCTGGCGGAGTCATCAAGGTTGGGCTCAGCCACCTCAGGATAGAGCTTCCCGGCGTCGGCCAGCACGGCATTGACGTCGGCGACCGAACCGGCTGCGTTCAGCGCAGTCAGAAGAATGCCCTTGATGGCAGGTTCGAACGCGTCAAGCACGCTGCCCAGCGTGGTGTAACTGTCACCCGACTGAACCGCTGCAAGCGTGCCGATCTGTGTTTCCACCGACAGGCTTTCGAACAGCGTGACCGCCGCGGTCAGATCGGCGGCCGAGATATCCTCGACCGGCGTGTTGTCGTCCAGCACCTCGCGCAGCCCGGCGGCAACGATGCCGTCCATCGCATCGCGAATGGCTTCGAAAACTGCGACAGTCAGCGCTCCCTTAGCCGAACTGTTTGCTGCGTCGATACCTGCCGTCACCGCCGCCTGCACAGCCTCGCGCGCTGCGATTACAGTCTCAAGGGTGCTGTCTGCGCTCTCAAGCGCTGCGAGATCTGCTGCGACGTCCTCTTTCACCGCCTGCAAGCGGTTTTCGGACAGCGCATTCAGGCGCTCGAGGGTTGCTTCGAAATCCGTCTGCAGCCCTTCGAAATCCGTTGCATCTGATTGCAACAGCGCAACCGCCAGCACAGTCTGACCGTCCGCTGACAATGCCTCATAGGCGTCCACAGTTGCGCCTGTTACGAAAATGAAGACATCATCGAGGATGGCCTTGACTTCAGCGGCTGTGCTGGCCTGGTCAATCTCGGCGAAGGCAACACCCGGCGCCAGCTCGGCAGCCGTGGCGAACACATCAACAAGGCTGTCAACGCCGGACGCGCCGGCAACAGCATCGAGGATCGGCTGCTTCAGCACAGTCAGCGTGTCGAAAGTGTCGAGCAGGGACTGCAGCGTCGTCTTGTCAAGACCCGGCTCCCCCGATAGCGTCAGCGCCTCGGGAAGCGCATCGAGCGCGGCCTGGATGCTGGCGACCGAAGGATCGGCAACCGCGATCCTGATCGCGTCATAGGCATCGGCCAGCGGGTTGAAGAAATCGTTCTCGAACTGGTCAAACGTGATGTACAGCCCTTCTTCCTCTGAGGGGCGGTTGTTCACCAGATCCAGCAGCAACGCATCCTGACGCGCGGTCGAAAGATCAGTGAAACGCGCATCAATCAGCAGGTCCTTGACTTCGTCTGTTTCATCAATCGCGGTCCGCATCGCGGCAGCGTCAGATGCAGCGTTGATCGCCTGCAGATCATCGCCCTCAAGTGCGATGATGAAGCTCAGCACGTCCGAACTGGCGGGCTTTGAGGTCAGCGCATCCTTGGCGACAACCTCGATCGTGCGTGTCGTGCCGCCCAGCGTTGGGTTGGGCAGGTCAGAGTTGTATTTCACTTCATTGACAAGGAATTGCAGCAAATCCGTGGTCGCAACCAGATCGTCCAGCGCCCCGGCCGAAGCTTCCAGCCGCAGGGTGGATGTCGCTTCATCATAGGTTACAGTGATCCCAGCAATCTGTGCCAGTTCGGCCGGTGACAGGCCAAACAGATCCCCGGATTTCGGGGTTGCACGCAGCAGCAATGCTTCCTGCGCGGTATCGAAAGGGTTCACGATGCGCAGTTCAACAAACGCGATGACATCATCTTCGTCGTCGGTCAGCACAATCTCGGCGTCAGTCGTGATATCGACCGGCCCGTCGCCTTGCGCAAACGTTGCGGTTGCGTCACCGGGCGCCCATCCCGACTCGTCGATCGCGTTCAACTGCAGCTCGGGCGCGGCATTCAGGTCGTTGATCAGCAGGATCGCGCTGGCTGTGATGATATTCCCGCTCGCATCTGTCAGAGTGTAGGTGAACTCTCGTGACAGGCCGGGCTGGGTGGTATTGTTTTCGAATTTGACGCTGTCCAGCAGCAACTCTACCAGGCCAGCGTTCAGCAGCCGCCCTTCAGCAGGCGTGATGCTAAGAACACCCGTCTGTGCATCGAAATCCATCGACACGCGCAGCAACTGGGCGAGGGTGTTGGCATCGTCATTCAGGCTGAGCGTGTCGCCTGAACGCGTGTCTTCAATGGTGACAGTTGCGCTTTTGAAACTCTCGGGAGAATTTACCGACAGCAGGCCCGTCGACAGGGCCATCTTGCCCTGCTCTTGCTGGTAGACTTTGGGCAACACGGTTGTTTCACTGCCCGAACCGAGGTCAATTCCGAATGTGGTGTCAACCGCTTCACCATCTCCGGCAGGGGTGACAGCGATATCACGAGACCCTACAACAGCACGTTCGAAGGACAGCGCAGCGCCGCCCGACGCAGGTTTCAGCACAGTATCTGTGGCATTGAACGTCAGGGGGGCCGTGTCAGGCAGCACGGTCAGCAACGCTGACCCGGTAAGTCCGCCCTCGATCGTGATATTATCAAGAGTGAATTCGCTGACCGCTTCAGAAACAGAGATGCTGCCTTCTTGCGCGTTCAGCGTGAAGCCAGCACCATCAAGCGCTGTATCGCCTTCAATAATGAGCGTGACACCAGCCGGTAATTCAAGATTTGCGGTCAGCTTGAAGAAGCCTTGCGCAAAAAGCACGATCGCGCCGCTCTCAAGCTGGGCTAGAAGCGCGTTCAGGTCGACTGCAGTGCTGCTGCTGTTGCCACCGTCGACTGTTTTGGTGCTGTACTGATTGTCCATGCTCATTTTATATCCCCGTGTTTTCAAAAAGTTCATTCGGCCCACACGACAACCTGCGCTCTGATCATCAGAACACAGGTCGCATGTCGCCCCATGGCGGCAGAATAACAAAAACTGGGATTTTGGGTTCTGATCATACGGGGGATCATGGTCTCAAATGAGACGATCCTTCTCTTATCCTGCGCCCCGCTCGCATTCGCACACAGGTTAGATCATTGATTACTTGAATGTTTGATCACCTTTCAGGTCATGTCAGGCAACAGACCCGCGCACAGCGGCAGATTCGCTCGGGCAAGCGCTAAGCAAGGTGAACGGACGCTGTGCCGAAGTCGTCCATATGGCCGCCCAAGCAAGATGACTGACACTCAGGCCCACAAAATAATGTCCTAAAACGATAATTCATTGGCCTTAGCCGTCGCTATAAACGGCCCGCTTGCATACCCATGACCGGCTGTGCCCGCGTCAGAACCGAAGATAAGCCCACCTGCCCTATGGCAAGCGGATCAACGCAGCCGCATAGGCGCACAACTCAAGGCCCGTTTGCGCAAACATAGGCCGAAAGCCCATGCCTCAGGCGCCAACGCTCACTAGGCGGACTGCGGCCTGCGTGACACCACAGCCAGCGTTATTTTCATCAACCCCAGCGCAATCAGGACAACCGCCATAATGCATACCGAGAAAGCCGCCGCCTGCGTTGCAAACCCTGCCTGATCCAGCCGCAGCACAGACACAGCGCCAACACTTAGCCGCGGCGTTATCAGGAATATCACTGCCGAGAGGGTCACCATCGAACGCATGAACAGGAAGAAAGATACTGCAACCAATGTCGGCAACATGATCGGCAGAACCACATCACGCAATCGCTGCAATGTGTTTCCGCCGATGCAGGTCACGGTTTCTTCCAACTGGGCGGGAACTGCACGAATGCCGCTTACCATCGTCAGAAAGCCCTGCGAATGGTAGTGGTAGAAATTGCACAACGCGATCAGAAGCGTCGTGCCATATAGCATTCCGGGAATTGCCCCGGCCACATTGAACGACAGCACATAGGCAAGGCCCAGCACCAAGCCCGGCACGCCAACCGGCACGATGGCCAGCAGATACACCGCCTTTGCCATACCGCGCCCCAGACGGCGCTGGGATACAACCAGCATGAACAACATAAGCGTGCCGATCACGGCGGCCTGTATCGATACAATCAACGAAATCCACAGCGGCCCATAGCCGCCTTGCGCGGTAATGTTGTAATTGCGCAAGGTCAGGTCCAGCCGGTATGGCCAAAGCGTGACAAAGCTGGCGTAAACGACTGTGGCCACTACGGCGATCAGGAACACTGCAGTTCCATACCCAAGAATGCCCAAAGGTATGTCGCGCAAAGCCCGCCTGTCCGGCACGACCGGCATCGCGCCTTCTGTCGCGCCGCTGGTGTGACGCTGCGCGGCGACCTTTTCGATGTAAAAGGCCATAAGCGTGGGAATAAGCAGCAAAATGCCAATCACCGCGCCCATGTTGAAATTCATCTGGCCGACAACCTGCGCGTATATCTCGGTCGCAAGGACACGGTAATTGCCCCCGATGACTGCCGCATTTCCGAAATCGGTAATCGTGACGGTGAAGCAAACGAAAGCCGCACTCAGCAACCCGAAACGCGCATTTGGCAGGGTGATATCCACAAACCGCCGCCACGGCGTTGCGCCAAGCATCATGGCCGCGTCATATTGTCGTGTATCGGATTGGCGCAACGACGCCTGAATGATCATCACGGCTTGTGGCAGCGCATACATGGAATTGGAAATAACCAACCCCCAAAGCCCGTATATTTGAAGGTTCCATCCTGTCGCCTGACTGATCAGGCCATTGCGCCCGAACAGGAATATCAACCCCAGCGCCTGCACAAGTGACGGGGCCAGAAGCGGCAGCAGCAGCGCAATCGAAATCACCCAGCTTAGCCGTGCACGGGTGCGCTGCAAAAGATAGGCGATCGCAAACCCCAGCAGAACGCAAACAAGCGTGGTCAGGCCACTCATGATCAGAGAATTGCGCACCACACCCAGAATATGCCCCATCGACAGAACATCGATGTAATTGCCAACGCCCAGGTTGCCGTCGCGCTGCACAAAACTGCGCTGGACAATCAACGCAAGCGGGTAAAGGAAAAACAGCCCCAAGCCGATCAATGGCACCCAAAGGCTGGTAAGATACAAACTCCGTGCCAAGGGCGGAATAACAAGCGGCTTCGTGCGGGCAATCCTGCGGGGCGGGTGTTCTTGTGTCGAACCGGCGGTCATGCGCGCACCCAGACACCGGCATCAGGCGCCACCGAAATGGCAACGCGGTCGCCTGCTTTCAGGCCCTGACTGTGATGGCTTTCTGCCAGAAGGGTTGTTTCACCAAGATCGACGGTCAATCGCGTGACATTGCCCAGAAAGCTGGCCTGTGTGATGCAGGCCTGCGCGCCGTCCGACATGGATACCGAAATATCTTCGGGGCGCAGGGCCAGCAAATGCTGCGCATCCGGCGGGTGACTGCCCAGATCGGGCAACACCGTCTGTGCCAGTTGCGGCGTCAGGAAGTTGGAAATCCCCACGAAATCTGCCACAAATCTGGTGCGTGGGCGTGAATAGATTTCTTTTGGCGTGCCGATCTGTTCGATTTTTCCGGCATTCATGCAAACGATTTTGTCGGCCATGATCAACGCCTCTTCCTGATCATGGGTGACCATGATCGTGGGAATGCGCAGGCGGCGCTGGACATCGCGGATCTCCAGACGCAAATCATTGCGGACCCGCGCATCCAGCGCGGATAGCGGCTCATCCAGCAACAAAAGGGCCGGGTCCACCGCAAGCGCCCTTGCGATTGCCACACGTTGTTGCTGTCCGCCGGACAGTTGATAGGGATAGCGCTGCGCAAAAGATTGCAGATGCACCAGCTCCATCAGCTTTTGCACCTTGGCGTCCCTCTCGGCGGATGGGGTTTTGCGAATGCGCAGCCCATACCCGATATTGTCGGCCACCGTCATATGCTGGAACAGGGAATAGGATTGAAACACAATCCCGAACCCGCGATGTTGCGCGCCGACTGTGCTTAGATCCTTGCCCGCCAGTTCCAACGTGCCCGCGTTATATGGCTCCAGCCCCGCAATAATGCGCAGCAATGTGGTTTTTCCACAACCCGATGGGCCAAGCAGGCAAACGAATTCCTCGTCCCCGACATCCAGATCGACATCGGATAATGCCTGAAACTGACCATAGTATTTTTCGAGGTTGCGGATTTTCAACTGCATTGCGGCTCTCTGTGTTGGATCAGGCGTGTGACGGCGCAGGAGGGACGCCGCCACTGGTGGAGTGTCTGGCCCTGTCAGCGCCCGACCAGTTCGCGCCAACGTTCAATGATCGCATCACGTTGCGCACCCGATGTCGCAAAGTCCATTGGGAACAGCACTTCGGACAGATCTTCCGGCAACCCTGCCTGCGCGGCAAGCGGTGATCTTGGAACACCGGGCAAAGTGATCAAAGCCTTTTTTTCAGAATAGACCTGTGCGGCACTTTCCGACAATGTCCAATCAAGGAAGCGGCGCGCGTCGTCTGCATTGCTGCTGCCACGAATAAGGGCGTTCGCTTCAAGTTCAAAACCAGCGAAATCCGACGGGATAACCATTTCCAGCGGGAAGCCCTGCTCGATGCCCTGCATCGCCACAAAGGACAAAGACGCCCCGACAGTGTATTCACCGACCTGCGCCATGCGGCAGGGACGCGACCCTGACGTGGTATATTGCGCCATGTTCGGGTCCAGATCCTGTATCAGCTGCCAGCCTGCGTCTTCGCCAGCGCCTTGGAGAATGGCAGAAATCTGCAAGAACCCTGTGCCGGATGAACCGGGGTCAGGCATGACAATTTCACCTTCGAATGCAGGGTCGGTCAGATCGGCCCAGGATTGCGGCATTGGCGCGCCGATCTGTTCCAGCCGCATCGTGTTCACACAGAATGCGCCCATATAGCCAATCGGCGCAAACCAGCGGTTTTCGGCATCGCGAAATTGCGCGGGCAGATCGTCAATACCTTCCGGCGCGTGTGTGTCCAGCAGGTCATAAATGGCGGGGTTCAGAATGTTGGTGACTGCAAAGCCCCACAAGACATCCGCCTGCGGATTTCCCGCCTCGGCGATCAGGCGCGCGCCAAGATTACCCGTCGACAGACGCAGGACATTCACTGTCAGATCAGGCATCGCCTCTTGCGCGGCTTCCAGATAGGCCGCGATTTCCTCATCTTCCAGCGCCGAATAGACAGTAATTTCCCCTGAAATCGCGGGGGCGGCCAGCAGGCCGGTTACGGCAAGCGATGCGGAAAACCGGGTTATTGTCCGTCTCATGTTGCGTCTCCTGTTGATAAGCTTGGAATTTCAGGATAACTCAGCTTGGAAAATGTGGCAATCTGTGTTTTTGTGTAAAAAGTGGTTATATTTTAAGCGCCAGCACAACGAGGAAGTACAAGATGGAAGCAATGCAGTATCCCTCTCGGGAAATTGCCGGGTTTGCGCAGGACGTGGCCCGACAGGCGGGCATGCGGGCGCTTGAATCGTTTCGCAAACCTGTTCCCGTTGAAACGAAAGCGGATGCCAGCCCTGTCACAGACGCAGACCGGCAGACGGAACTGTTCTTGCGCAGGGCTATTTCCGAACGCTTTCCAGACCATGCCATCTGGGGCGAGGAATTCGGCGGCGCGTCTGAACCCAGTGGCCCGCTATGGGTGATTGACCCTATCGACGGCACACGCAGCTTCATCACCGGATCACCACTTTGGGGCACGCTTCTTGCGCTGTTTGACGGTGGCCAACCAAGGATTGGCGTCATCGAGATGCCAGCCCTAAACGAACGCTGGGTAGGACAAAGCGGGGCGGGCAGTTGGTTCAGCGACAAAAACGAAAGCCCCAAAGCCTGCCATGTGCGGGCGTGCAGCAACATTTCAGAAGCGCGGTTCTACACAACATCACCAAGATATTTCACCACACCAGAGCGTGGCGCGATCGAACGGATTTGCGACAAGGTCGACATTGCCCGTTTCGGGGGGGATTGCTACAATTACGGGATGCTTGCATCGGGCCAGATTGATCTTGTGGTGGAAACCCTTTTGCAACCTTATGACTACCTTGCCCTTGTCCCGATAATTGAAGAAGCTGGCGGTATGATAACCGATTGGGCGGGTGCACCACTGGGGTTGCACTCGGACGGGCGCGTGATTGCGGCGGCCACGCCCGATCTTCATGCTGCCGCACTTGAGATGTTGAAGGTATAGGATCATGTGGCAAGAGGAACGACGCCAGCGGCTTCGCGCATTATTGGCCACGTTTGGCGGCATTTCTGTTGATCGTGTAACCGAAGAATTCGGTGTCTCTCGCGAAACCATCCGGCGTGATCTGCTGGAAATGGAACAGGATGGCGAATTGAAACGCGTCCGGGGCGGGGCGATCCCGCACACTGAACAGCGCGAGCCCCCCTATGCCGAACGACAGACCGTCCGCCTGCGTGAAAAGCGCCAGATTGCGGCGACTGCAGCTGGCCTTGTCGAGTCCGGCCAGACGCTTTTTCTGGATGCTGGCAGCACGACAGCCATTCTATCAGAACGGTTATCGCAATTAAGCGGGCTGACGATCATCACCAATTCGGTGGATGTTGCCAGCCGCATCGGCACACCCGACTCCACGCAGGACCGGCGCAACAAAGTGGTGTTGATTGGCGGCAGATTTGCCGCACAACCGCCCGCAACCTTTGGTGCCAGCGCGATAAATGAAATCATGCGCTATCATGCAGATGTCGCGTTTGTGTCGCCCTTCGGTCTGGATGCCCGCGCAGGCGCCAGCAGCTATGACCCGGATGAGGCTGAAATTGCGCGCGCAATGGTTGTGTGCAGCAAGAAAACCATTCTGCTTGCCGATTATTCCAAACTTGGTGTTGTAAGCCGTGTTTCATACTGCACCATAGACGCGCTTGATACCATAGTTCTTGATCATAGCGCCCGGACGCATGCCGAGATCACGAATTTCAAGAAAGCGAAAGCAGATATCATCTTTGCGCAAAAGCGGGCGAAGTGACGCCCGATAAACGGTCGTTTATTCATTCTATCCGTAACTGCAAATAACATGATTTCATGCCCCCGACAGCCTATGCGCCTGTGTGAACCGCAGATTGCCCCCCCTGCCCCAGTCGCAGGCCCTGAAATCCGCAGGCCGTGTCGATATCAACAAAGAACAGGCTTCTGGCGGCAATCGGGCGCGGCCTGTGCTGGCGCGGGTGCCGCAAGTGACCGAGCGGCTTGCGGCGGAGGGCGCGTTTTTGCACGCCATTCAGGACGCGATCGACATGGCATCACACTTCAGACCATCTGCACCCGGATGGAGAACATCCATGAGCGCACACCGCGGAGATAGGCAACCTTGCAAGCTACCGATCCAAAAGATCATCAGCATAGCATAATGGCGTTAGGTCGTGTTGTGGCGGGCGTGGCAATCCTGCCAAGGTTAATGCCAGAAGTTGTCAAACTGATCAGAAAGAAAACGTCGAAGTGAAGCCCTCGGCCATGGCAACCACTGACATGGGGAATAAGGGTGATGTCGTATTTCACCGAGCTTTCGTTATTATTTATCGACCTATCGGCAAGCGGAGGCTTCCCCGCGAGACGGTTGCCGCACGGACGGAAGCCTGCGCCCGATAGGATCAGAGTGTTTTCTTTCGCTATACAGGCTATATGTGCTGCTCGTCCTCCGGGGCCTCGTCCGCGACATTGCGCGCCGGACTGTCGGCATCAAGTATCAGCATGGCATCGCGCGGGGCCTTGTTGAGAACCAGCCGCGTCACATCAGGACGCGAATAGTGCCCCGCCGGATCTGCCGGTCCCTTCGCAAGAGAGATCATGCCAAGGTTGATATCAGCATAGACCAGCCCCTCCTGATCCGGAGCGAGCATGTTGCTGATCATCTGACCGTCCGGTGCATAGATCTGCGCATAGCCGCCCCCAACAGTTAGCAGAGCCTTCTTGGTGTCTGTATCACACAGGATTTCGGACATCTCTGGCGATACGAGTGCGGTCGGCGCGATCACGAAGCAGCCGCCCTCGACGGCATAGGCGCGGCTTGCGCCAGTGTTAACCTCGGGCCCCAATTGATAAGCACCGCCGGGGAAGATGGAGAAGCTGGGCCAGGCCGCGATATGCACCTGCTCGTGCTGCGCGAACATGGCATATTTGGTCAGTGGCTGAAGATGTTCCCAGCAGCACAGGGCGCCGATCTTGCCAAGCTCGCTGTCGTAGACTGACAAGTCGCGTCCGTCGCCCTCACCAAAAACCGTGCGTTCCACATGGGTGGGCTTCAGCTTGCGGCGCTTGGCGATGGTCCGGCCATCCGGCCCGATAATCCACTGCCCCATGTACAGGCTGCCGCCGTCGCGCTCGGAATGGGCCATGGCGACCATGATCTTGTTGTCGCGCGCGACCTTGGCAAGACGTTCGGCCTGCGGCGAGCCGTATTCCAGCGCGTTGTCGAAATAGCACTGCACGAATTGCATCTGCCACGCTACGCTGTCCAGCCAGATATACCAGGGGTAACCGGGTATGAAGGTCTCAGGAAACGCGATAAGATCGGCAGCGTTACCCGCAGCTTCCTCGATCAGGCTGATGGCCTTGTCGACCGATGCATCGAGGTCGAGAAATACCGGCGCGGCCTGAACCGCAGCGGCACGAAACTTGGTTTTTTGCTTGTTCATTAGGAACTCCTTGTTGGTTTCTTGTGGTTCTTGATTCCATAGGAATACTTCCGACCGGGCGGCCTGGCTTGCTTGGGGGCCGCGGGACACTTGACTGAGAGTTGCAGACCTGCAGCTTTTTCTGGACGCAGCGCAAAGAGGCTGTAAATTTTTTCCATGCAACCACTCTGGACCACAGCCTCTGTTCCTCAGAACGAAAGCCTTTCTTACTGGGTTGAAGCGGTGTGCCGCACATACACCGCGCTAGACTGCGAAGAACGGAACCGGCTGGCGCCCTTCTATGGCCAAATCGATGCGGGAATGGTTGGCGAGATCGGCGTGACGCAGGTGCGCGCATCCGCGCAAAAGGTGCGCCGCACACGTCGCAGCATCGCACGCCACGACGAAGACAAGCTATTGTTCAGTATCCAGAAACGCGGCCGTTGCACCGTCGTGCAAGATGGGCGCGTCGCAGCCCTGACCCCCGGCGATTTCGCGCTCTATGATACCACGCGGCCATACGAACTGATCTTTGACGCAGAATTCGCGCAATACGTTGTGGCTGTGCCAGGTCATGCCCTGCGTCCGCTGCTTAAGATGCCCGAGCGCCTGACCGCGCGCCGTATACCGGGCGGTTCGAGCATTGGTCGCGCGGTGCTTAATGCCATCGAAACCGTGGCATGGAACAATGGCGATCTCGGGTATGACGCCCAATGCCCGATGGAAGAGGCCTTGCGCGGCCTGCTTTCCGCTGGGGCGCTGTCGCTGCTGGGCGCGGAACTGCGGAAATCGGACACAGCGTCAGGTGCCCGGCGCGCTGCGATCAAGGCCTACGTCTTTCAACATCTGCGCGATCCCGCGCTCTGCGTCGGGATGATTGCAGCCGCGCAAGGGGTCGACGTCAGCACTATTCACCGCGCTTTTGATGGGGAGGACGAAACCCTGAGCCGTTGGATATGGATACAGCGGTTGGAGAATGCCCGGCGTGACATAAGTGACCCGTCGAAGTCACATCTTACCTTGACGGAAATAGCATTCTTCTGGGGATTCAACGATATGGCGCATTTCAGTCGTGCGTTCAAAGCCCGCTTCGACCAAGCGCCCCGCGTGGTGCGACAGCAGTCACTGGCTCTGCGCTGATGTATGGCACGGTAACGTCGCGGCTTGTCACGCCGCGTGGTGGCGCTCCTGCTGTGCCTGCCCCGGCAAAGCACCGTCGTTTGCCTGGCGGCGGACGAACTTGAAAAACGCACCTCGCTAAGGTTCAGGCAATTTGCGGACAAGATCCGAAACCAGCGGGTTGCTGAGCTTCTGGCGCATCCAAGCCGGTAGCCGCGCTGCATCATCGACCGGTCTAACACTCGAAAA
>NZ_JBQTCF010000037.1:0-34045 GCF_052379845.1 Roseinatronobacter sp. NSM
CACCGGCGCAACAGGTAAATATCCATGATCCACCCATGCCGCGCGCGCAGCTGCGCACGTAACGTGGTAATCCTCGCCCCCGCTTGCGCCAGCGGACCCGCCACAAGCGCCTGTTGCGGCATGCCCAGATAAGCCCCCCACCAGATATGCACCCGGTCATCCTCGATCACCTCGAACGCACTGCCCGCATCCAGCATGACAGCAACGCTATCGGCACCTTCCGGCCAGCCCCTGTCGCGTACCTGCCGGCCTGTGGTAATGACCACAGACGCCCCAAGGGTGTTCAACGAAATCGCATGCGCAGCCGTCAGCGCGGACAGGCTGGTAATTCCGGGCACCACCGACACGCGCAACGCCATCCCTCCGGCCCCCAGTCGCGCGGCAATGCGCAGGCTGCTGTCATATAATGACGGGTCCCCCCACACCATCACGGCAACCCGCCCCCCCTGTGGCAAACGCTGCGCAATCTGGTATGCCCATGCCTGCGCAATGGCCTCATGCCAGTCGCGCACCCCGTCCAGATAGGCCCCACTGGCATCGCGCACCGGCAGGTCAAACTCCGCCAGCGGCACCGGACGGCTCAGCACCTCCGCACAGATCAGGCGGCGCAGCTCCAGCAAGTCGGCTTTCTCCGCCCCCTTGCGGGGCAGCAACACCAAATCGGCCTCGTTCAGTGCGCATATCGCAGCGCGTGTCAGGTGGTCGGGATTGCCCGTGCCAATCCCGACAAGGCGCAACTCGATCATCCCCCCTCCTCCCCCGACAAGGGACCATAAAGCACCAGCGCCGGCCCGCCGCGCGCGTCCGCATCCCCCAACATCGCCGCAAGCCCGCCCACGTCCGACCAAACCAGCTTCTGGTCAGGATGGCTCACATTCTCAGCCAGAAGGGCAGGCGTCCGCGCGGGCAGGCCCGCCGCCATCAACGCCTTTGCCAGTTGCGGGAATGTCCGCTTTGGCATGAACACCACTGTGGTTGCCTGCGCATCCGCAAGCGCCGCCATGTCCAACCCCTGGGGCAAGGCACCATGCACGTCATGGCCAGTGACAAACTGCACCCGCCGCGCACTCAGCCGCCGCGTCAACGGTATGCCTGCGGCTGCCGCCGCCGCACTCGCCGAGGTGACCCCCGGGATCACCTCAAAGCCTATCCCGGCGCAGCGACAGGCAATAATTTCTTCCTCCAACCGCCCGAACATGCCCGCATCACCGGATTTCAAGCGCACCACCCGCGCGCCCCCTGCCGCATACTCCACCAGCAAACGGCTGACATGATCCTGCCTCGGCGACGGGCGGCCAGCGCGCTTGCCCACCGCCACCAAATCTGCCCCCGCGCGCGCATGTCCCAGAACCGGCCCGGACGACAGGTCATCAAACAACACCGCATCGGCCTGTTTCAACCGCGCCACCGCTTTCAGCGTCAGCAACTCCGGATCGCCCGGCCCCGACCCCACAAATGACACAAACCCGCCCATCACTGCCCTTTCATTCTGGACAAAATATCCTCAGGGGGTGAGGGCCGCAGGCCCGAGGGGGCGCGAGCGCCCCCTGCGGCGCCATCATACCCGCCCGCACGCTTTTGCAACCTCCCCCTCATCCCTGATCTTCCGCAATCAAGTGAAAGAAGGTCCCCGTCACCAGCCCGCGGCAAGACCCGGTTTCGGGCACAATCGCCCCTTCAGCATCGCGCACTTGCGCCAATTCCGCGTCGGGCTGCGCCAGGATCGTGGAATAATGGAATTCATGCCCGCGCAGTGCTGCACCAGCGGCAAATCCGGGCATGGGCAGGCATAACTGCGCGCGCCTGTATCCCAGATGCATCTTGCGCTGTGCATAGGATGTCACCAATCCCAGCAAACCCGCCATTTGATGGCGCGTGCCGTCCTTGTCGATCAGCCCTTGCCCAAGCGCCATATACCCCCCGCATTCGCCATGCACAGGGCGCGTGCGCGCATGGTCCTGCAGTGCTGCGCGAAACCGGGTGGCACTGGCCAGACGGCCTGCATGCAGTTCGGGATAGCCACCGGGCAACCAGACCAGATCGGCGCGGCCATCAGGCGGCTCGTCGGCCAGCGGGGAAAAGGGGAACAGCTCTGCGCCCGCGCGCCGCCACCCTTCCAGCAGATGGGGATAGGCAAAAGAAAACGCCCCATCCTGCGCCAGGGCTATTCTTTGGGCAGGCGGGCGCGGCAGCGGGGCAGCACCAGTGCCACGCCCGCCTTGTGCCGCACGCACACTGGCAAACCGTGCGCAGACCACCAGCGCGTCCAGATCGACATGATCGCGCAGAAAAACCGCATAGTCACCAATCGCGCGTTCAAGGTCCGGGTGTTCAACCGCCTGCACCAATCCCAGATGGCGTTGTGGCAACACCAGATCGCCCCTGCGCGGCAAGGCCCCCAGAACGCGCAGTCCCGCCGCCTCCATGCCCAGCCGGACCAGCCGTTCATGGCGCGCACTGGCCACCCGGTTCAGGATCACCCCGGCAAAGGGCAGATCCGGCCAGTAGCGCGCAAAGCCCAGCGCCACGGCTGCCGCCGATTGCGCCTGCCCCGACACATCAAGCACCAGCACCACCGGCCAGCCCATGCGCTGCGCCAGTTCGGCGCTGCTGCCATGCCCTGCGGCACCGGGTTTGGCCACACCGTCAAACAACCCCATGGACCCTTCTGCCAGCACCATATCTGCCCCTGCGGCGCGCGCGGCAATCGCGTCCATCAACGCCGCGTTCATGGCCCAGCTGTCCAGATTATACGCCTCGCGCCCGCTGGCCGCGCGGTGAAAGGCGGGGTCAATATAATCCGGCCCGCTTTTGAACGGTTGCACGGCTAGCCCCGCTTCACGCAGCGCCCGCAGCAGGCCCAGCATGACAGTTGTCTTGCCCGTGCCCGATGCGGGGGCAGAAATCATCACACCCGGTGTCATTCGGTGCTGTCCTTATAAATGGATGTTGCGGTTTGCGGGCGAAACCGGCGGTCATAGCCGGGCGCATAAAGCGCGCTTTCGTCAAATCCTTCCGCCGCCAGCGCAGGCCCCACCACAATAAGGGCGGTGCGTTCCATGCTGCCTGCAACCTCTGCCTCAATCGTGGAAAGTGTCGCGCGGATGATGCGCTGGTCAGGCCAGCTTGCGCGCCACACAACAGCGACCGGACACGCCGCGCCGTAATGGGGAACCAGTTCCACCACCACCTGCGGCAGGTTATGGATGGACAGGTGAATGGCCAATGTGGCGCCCGTCGCGGCAAATCCCGCCAGCGTTTCGCGCGCAGGCATGGCACTGGCCCGCCCGGGCGTGCGCGTCAGCACCAGCGATTGCGCCACGCCCGGCAGCGTCAGCTCCACCTCCAGCGCCGCCGCCGCCGCCGCAAAGGCTGGCACCCCCGGCGTGACAGTATAGGGAATGCCCAAGCCCCGCAGGCGGCGCAATTGCTCGGCCATGGCCGACCATATCGACACATCGCCCGAATGCAGCCGCGCCACATTCTGGCCCTGGGCATGGGCGGCAGCAATCTCGGCCATAATCTGGTCCAGTGACAAGGGCGCGGTATTCACAATGCGCGCGCCCTTGGGGCAATGTGCCAGTATCGCCTGCGGCACAAGCGAGCCTGCATACAGGCACACAGGGCTTTGCGCGATCAGGTCGCGACCGCGCAGGGTCAGTAAATCCGCAGCCCCCGGCCCCGCTCCGATGAAATGAACAGTCATTGCATGCGCCCCCCCCGTGCCAGCGCACAGGTGGCCTGCCCGTCATCGGACACCACCCGCGAAAGGACAATCCGCGCCCCGCCCCTCTTTCCCGCCCCGCCCCGCTTTTCCGCCGCAACCAGCGCACAGGCTTCCGCCACACTGCCCGTGCCGAAACTGGCCCGCACGCGGTCAGATTGCGTGGGCGTTTCAACGCCGCCAATCGCATGGGCCTGCACCGTGATCAACGGCACACCTGCCGCCAAGGCCACCGGGGCAAGCAAGGCAGCACGGCTTTCCAGACAAGCAAGCGCATCAACGCGCCCAAGCTGCGCCATCTGTGCCATCAGCCGGCGCAAACTGCCAGCACCCGCGCGACTGGAACAGCCAAAACCCGCAACAATCATCGCGTCACACTCCATTGCACAACCGGATAGCCCGCACGCCAGCCGCGTCTTGTGCCCAGTGCAGCCGCCTCGGCCATGTCCAGCCGCAACAGCCCGCCCCCGGCGCGCGCATGCCACTGCGCCAGCAGGGCCTCGCTTTCCAGGGTGACGGCATTGGCCACAACCCGCACCCCCTGCGGCAGCATATCCCACAGCTGTTCCAGCATCGTCGCGCAGATCCCGCCCCCGATAAACACGGCGGCCGGCAGCGGCTGGCCCTCCAGCACCTGCGGCGCGCGCCCTTCCACCACGACCAGCCGGTCCACGCCCAGCGCATGGGCATTGGCGCGCGCGCGCGCCGCGCGCCGCGCGTCCCCCTCAAACCCGATGGCGCGCAGGGACGGATGGGCCAGCAGCCATTCAATGCCCACCGAACCAGCGCCTGCGCCAATATCCCACAGCAACTCCCCCGCGCGCGGGGCCAGTGCCGAAAGCGTCAGCGCGCGCATTGCGCGCTTGGTGATCTGCCCGTCATGGGCAAACAGCGCATCCGGCCGCCCGGCCACCACCGGGACCACAGCGCCCTGCCCCGCAACCTCCACGCCCGCAATCACCGGATGGGCCACATCATCCAGATCAAACTGCGCGGCCATGACATGGCGCACCCGCGCGCGCGCGCCGCCCAGCGCCTCCATGACATGCAAATGGCTCTCGCCAAATCCCATCGCGCACAGATAGCGCGCAAGCTCCCCCACTGCGGCCCCGTCGCGCAACAGCACCAGCACACGCGCCCCCCCCACCAGATGCGGGCGCAACCGCGTCAGCGGCGCAGCATGCAGCCCCAGACAGGCCAGTTTCTCCAGCGGCCAGCCCAATTGCGCCGCCGCCCATGAAAACGATGATGGCGCAGGCAAGGCCACCCACTCACTGCGCGCAAGCTGGCGTGTCACGCTCGTGCCCGCCCCAAACCAGAACGGGTCCCCCGATACCAGCATCACAACACGCCGCCCCCGCTGCGCCAGCAACAGCGCCACGCCATCCGCAAACGGAACCGGCCATTCCACGATCTCGCAACCCGGATCAGGCACCAACGCCAGATGCCGCGCCGCCCCCATCACCACATCCGCGCGCTCCAGCGCATCACGGCTTGCATCCGACAGCCCGTTCAGGCCATCTTCGCCAAGTCCGACAATCGTCAACCACGGGGCATCCTCAGCCATGCCAAATATCCTTGTTCTCGGTGGCACTCTTGAGGCCACGCGCCTTGTGGACGCGCTGGCGCGCGCGCAATTGCCCACAACCCTCAGTTACGCGGGGCGCGTTGCCCGCCCCAAACCGCAGCCAGTGGCCGTGCGGGTGGGCGGGTTTGGGGGCGCGGACGGGCTGGCGCGCTACCTGCGCGCGCAAAATATCACGCATCTGGTCGATGCAACCCATCCCTTCGCCGCCACCATAAGCACCAACGCCATACGCGCCGCACAGCTTGCGGGCACCAACCTTCTGGCGCTGACCCGCCCGCCCTGGACGGCCTGCGCGGGCGATCAATGGTCGCATGTGCCCGACATCCCCGCCGCAGTGCAGGCCCTCGCAGGGCCTGCCCGCAACGTCATGCTCGCGCTGGGGCGGATGCATCTTGCCGCCTTCGCGGCGCAGCCGCAGCACCGCTACCTGTTGCGCCTTGTCGATGCGCCCCAAACACCGCCCCCCCTGCCGGATCACCACATCCTCCTCGAACGCGGCCCATTTGACGCAGACACGGACGCCGCACTGATGCAGGCCCATGACATCACCCTTATTGTCGCCAAGAATGCCGGCGGCACCGGCGCGCAGGCCAAACTCATCGCTGCACGCAAGTTGCGCATTCCGGTCATCATGATAGACCGCCCGCCAATCCCCGCACGCGCGCAGGTTCATGATATTGCAAATGTTCTTGACTGGATCACAGCGTGAATACCGCACACGCAGCAGGCCCGACCTGCCATTTTCAGTCTGGCAAAAATATCCTCGGGGGGTGAATTGGGCCATCCGGCCCAAGAGGGGGGCAGACAGCCCCCCTTCCGCCGCCGCAGCAGGGTGTGTGACACGCCCGCTCATGCCGATCTCGGGGTGAATATGACCGGCCCGCGCGGGGTGTCTATCACCCGCGTCAGGCTTGATCCCACAATCACCATGGTGCGCATATCCGCCATTTCCGGCCGTGCCTCGGTCAGGGGCACAATGCGCAATTCCTCCTGCGGGGTGCTGACGGCGCGGGCAAACACCACCGGGCGGGCATCTGCGCAGGTCGTGCGCAACACCTCCAGCGCGCGGGCAAACCCGTCGGGGCGCGCTTTTGATCTGGGGTTATAGAAGGCCATGGCGAAATCCGCCTCGGCGGCCAGACGCAGGCGTTTTTCGATCAAGGCCCAGGGTTTCAGATTGTCGCTCAGGTTGATGGCACAAAAATCATGGCCCAGCGGCGCGCCTGCACGTGCAGCGGCGGCCAGCATCGCGGTAATTCCCGGCAGCACGCGAATGTCCAGCGCGCGCCAGTGCTGCGGTCCTGCCTCCAGCGCCTCGAACAAAGCCGATGCCATGGCAAACACGCCCGGATCACCTGACGACACCACCACCACGCGCCGCCCCTGCGCGGCCATGTCCAGCGCATGGGCGGCACGGTCCAGTTCCACGCGGTTGTCGCTGGCATGCAATCTCAGCCCGGCACGCGGGGCAATGCGCGCCACATAGGGAATGTAGCCCACCACATCGCTGGCCGCATCCAGCGCCGCGCGCACTTGCGGTGTCACCAACGCCTCATCCCCCGGCCCAAGGCCCGCAACCGCGACCCAGCCGGTCATGGTCTGCGCCCCTGTCCATGGATCAGCACGATCGAGAAATAGGGCGTCACCGCGCCCGCCTCGGTCAGGCGCTGCACGCGCTGGCGGGGCATTTGCGCATATTCCACCATCCACGCATCCTCCAGCCGCCCAGCAGTTTGCAAGGCGCGTTTCAGTTTGGGCAGGTTGCGCCCGATTTTCATGACCACCAGCGCATCGGTTGCCGCAATCCTGTCTGCTAGCACATTTTCAGGCAGCGTGGCCATCAGCACCGTCAGCACATCGTCGCCCCATGTGATGGGCTGGCCCGTGGCTGTCCACGCGCCCGACATGCCAGTGATTGCAGGCACAACTTCAACCGGCACCGCGTCTTTCAGCCGCGTGTAGATGTGCATGAAAGAGCCGTAGAAAAACGGGTCCCCTTCGCACAGGACAACCACATCCGCGCCGCCAGCGGCAAGCGCGCGCAAATGGTCGGTGCAGGCAGTATAGAAGCCCGAAAGCAAGGTGTTATAGCGCGGGTCGGTCACGGGTATTTCGGTGGTGACAGGGTATTCCATGGGAAATTCCACCACAGCCGGGTGCAGCAGGCCCTCCACGATGGCCCGCGCCTGCCCCTTGCGCCCGGCTTTGCGGAAAAAGGCCACATGGCGCGCGCCGCGCACCAGACGGTCGGCGCGCACGCTCATCAGGTCTTGCGCGCCGGGGCCAAGGCCCACGCCATAAATGGTACCCCCCGTCATTCCTTGCGGCTCGCGATGGCGTTGATGGCCGCAACTGTGATCGCACTTCCGCCCAGACGGCCTTTGACGATGCAGCAGGGCACCGGCTGCGCGGACCAAAGCGCGTCTTTGGACTCCAGCGCGCCCACAAACCCCACAGGACAGCCGATAATGGCGGCAGGGCGCGGGCAGCGCGGGTCCTCCAGCATGTTCAGCAGGTGAAACAACGCGGTCGGCGCGTTGCCAATGGCCACCAGCGCGCCCGCCAGACGGGGCCGCCACAATTCCAGTGCGGCAGCGGACCGCGTATTGCCCATGTCGCGCGCCAGTTGCGCCACAGCCGCGTCACGCAGGGTGCAGATCACCTGATTGCCTGCAGGCAGGCGCGGTCGGGTCACCCCTTCGGACACCATATGGGCATCGCACAGGATGGGCGCCCCCGCGCCAAGGGCCGCGCGCGCCGCAGCCGCAAAACCGGGCGAGAAGTGAATAAACTTCTCCAGCCCGACCATCCCGGCGGCATGGATCATGCGCACGGCAATGGGTTCTTCATCCGGGGTGAAGCGGTCCAGATCGGCCTCGGCGCGGATGGTCGCAAAGGACTGGCGGTAAATCGCGGCACCATCAGTTTCGTATGTATAGGGCATCATCATCTTTCAAAACGGACCAGAAGTTGGGGTGGGGTCAATCCGGTTGCCACTGGGCGGCCCTGCACCACCAGATCGAAAAGCCCATCGCGGCCGGTTACGGTCACATCCGCCGCGCGCGCCCGTGCGCAGCCCTTTGCACAGCCCGACACATGCAGACTGCCGCTGACCAACGCGGCCAGTTGCGCCGCAAGCGCGCGGGTTTCAACACTGGCCTGCGGGCATAGCGGCGCGCCCGCGCAGGCATCAACGCGCAAGGCGGGGTGATCGGGCGTGGCAATCAGGCTGGCGGGCAATTCAGGCGCGGCGCTTACCCCTTCCAGCACAAGGCAGCGCCACGGGGTCACGCGCAGGGCGGGCACATCAAGGATGGCCAGAACCTGCGCCAGATCACGCGCAATGATCTGGCCAAACGCGGCACCGATGACCACCCCGTTGGCCGTCAAACCCGGCTTGAATGGCGCGCGTGCTGGCAGGGGGGCTGCGTCCCAGTTGGCCCAATCGGGCAGCGGCGCGCGGTGGCGCGCCATGCGCCCCGATTGCGCGCCGCCTGTGTCCACAAACCAGCGGCACAGCCCGATCAGGGCGTCAATTTCGCGCCCCCGCTCCAGCGCCATGCCGCGCGCGCGACCTTCGGCGCGCAGGATCAAACCGCCCTGCCCGCGTTCAATGCGGACATCAGCGGGGTCTTGGGTCAGGACGGGCGCGGGGCCTGCATCCATCGCAAAGCCCATCTTGGGCGGCAGGTCCGGCAGGTCGGCCAACCGTTCCACCAATTCGGCCCATAGCCGCGCGCTGTCATCGCCATCCGTCCAATCCGGCGCAATCAGGATATTGCGGCGCGCTTCCAGACCGGGCGTGTCATCAAGCAGGTCCATCTCCGCAAGCGCTTGTTGCAACGGGGCAAGGGCCGCGTCACGGACACCGCGAATTTGCACATTGGCGCGGTTGGTCAGGTCAATCAGCCCTGCGCCATAAGCCTGCGCCGCATCGCACAGCGCCCGCGCCTGCACGCGTGTCAGCCGCGCAAGGCGCGGGCGCAGGCGCACCACCCAACCATCACCGGACCGCATGGGCCGCAATGCACCGGGGCACCACCCTTTCACGTCAAATTCAGTCATGCGCCAACCCCGCAAGAATGGAATTCCGGCGCGTCGCCCAAAGGCCCGCATCATGCAATGCCAAAAACCGCGCCTGCATCGCGGCCAACGCGGCGGGGTTTTCGCGTTCAAGGAAGGTGCGCACAGCGTCATCCCCCAGCGTTGCGTCATGATACAGGTCAATAAGTTGCGGCGGAACAGCGGCGGCCAGATGGGCAAAAGCCGCCAGATGGTCCAGCGTCGCGGCAATTTCCGCGCCGCCCCGGAACCCGTGTTTCATCATGCCCGCAATCCATGTCGGGTTGGCGGCGCGGGCCCGCACCACACGCGCGATTTCTTCCGTCAGGGTGCGCGCGCGCGGGTCATCGGGGCGTGTGGCGTCCAGATGATACAGCGCCGCCTGCCCGCCTGTTATGGCTTGTGCAGCAGCAAAGCCCGCTTCATGGGCGGCGTAATCCTGCGCCAGCAACAGGTCGGTTTCGGGCAGGTCCTGCAAATGCACGAAAGCGTCCGCGCCCGCCACGCGCGCGGCAATCCCTTCGGGGTCATGCTGGCCGGTGTCCAGTGCATGCGACGATGCCGCCAGCCATGCGCGCCCGGCCTGCGCACGCATACCCTCGCTGTAGTCGTCCACCATGCCCGACATGCCCAGACCATAGCTGCCCGGTGCAGGGCCATAGACACGCGCGCCCCCCTGCCCCACAAAGGGGTTCCAGTCGGGCGCTTCATCGCGCGCGGCCAGCGCGGCCACGGCCTGACCAAACAGCGTTGCCAGTTGCGCGAACACATCCCGAAACAGCCCCGATACCCGCAAGGTCACATCCAGTCGCGGGCGGTCCAGTTCCGCGATGGGCAGGATTTCCACGCCTGACACGCGCGATGACCCGGCGTCCCAGACAGGCCGCGCGCCCAGAAGGTGCAGCGCCATGGAAAATTCCTCGCCCGCCGTGCGCATGGTGGCGCTGCCCCACAGGTCCACCACCAGCGCGCGCGGCCAGTCGCCATGATCCTGCAAATGGCGGCGCACCAACTCATTCGCCAGCTTGACGCCCTGTGCATAGGCCGCGCGCGATGGCACGGCGCGCGGGTCGGTGGTGAACATATTGCGGCCCGTGGGCAGCACATCGGCCCGGCCCCGATGGGGGGAACCAGACGGGCCGGGGGGCACAAAACGCCCCGACAGCGCGGCAACAAGCCCCGCGCGTTCGGCCGCGCCCTGTTCCCCGCGCCCGAAAACATGCAGCCCTTCCCCGAACTGGCTTTCTTTCACATCGCACACGAAACGGTCGATGCGGGTGATTGCCTCTGCCAGACAGTCCGCGCCGTCCAGCCCCAGTTCAGCGCCCAGCCCCAGCGACTCGGCCTGCGTGCGGATGTCGGTTTGCAGCCGGTCGCGGCGCGCAGGGTCCAGCCCGTCAGCGTTGGAAAACTCGTCCAGCAGGGCCTCCAACTGCGCCAGCCCTGCGCCGGTTTGCGCGGTCACCATGGGCGGGGGCACATGGCCCAGTGTGACGGCCCCGATGCGGCGCTTGGCCTGCGCGGCCTCGCCGGGGTCATTGACGATGAAGGGATAGATCACCGGCAGATCGCGGATCAGCGCTTCGGGCCAGCAGTCATCCGACAAGGCCACCGACTTGCCCGGCAACCATTCCAGCGTGCCATGCGCCCCGACATGCACCAGCACGTCCACCTGTTCGCGCACCCAAAGATAGAACGCGACATAGGCATGGCACGGGGTGCGGGTCAGGTCATGATACTCATCCTCGCGGGCCGCGCTTATGCCGCGTTCGGGTTGCAGCGCAACAAGCGTAGTTCCAAGGCGCAGCGCCGCGAAGGCGAAATGCCCGTCACGGCAGGCGGGGTCATCTTCGGGGGCGCCCCATGCGGCAAACAGATCATGGCGCAGCGCGTCGGGCAAGCGCTCCAGTGCCGCAAGATACTCCGCAAGGGGCCAATGCACCCGCTGTGTTTCCAGCGCATCTGCCAGCGCGCGGGGATTGGGCGCTGGCGCGCCAATGTCGTGCAAAATGGCGCTGGCACTTTCCAGCGCGTCCAGCCCCACGGCATGGGCCATGTTCCAGCCCTTGCCGGGATAGGTGGACAGCACAAGTGCGGTGCGGCGCTGCGGTGCTGGCAGGTTCTGCAAACGGACCCATGCCCCCACACGGTCGGCAATCGCGTCAACGCGCGCGGGGTCGGCGCAGTGTTCTGCACGGGCAAATTGCAGGTCTGGATCAGGGGTCGTGACTTCCTTGAAACTGGCCACACCGGCAAACAAGCGCCCGTCCACTTCCGGCAAGACCACATGCATGGCCAGATCGGCAGGCGACAGCCCGCGCGCGGCGTCCTGCCAGCGCTGCCTGTCATTGGTGGCCAGTGCCACCTGAAACACGGGCACGCCTGCAGCTTCCAGCACCGCCCCGTCATTGCCCTGCGCTGAAAACGCCGTGGCGTTGATCACGGCCCGCGGGTCCAAGCCCCGCACCCAGCGGGCCAGCCATGCGCGCGCCTGTGGTTCCTTCAGGGATGGCACGAACACCGCCAGCGCATCGAAACCGCGCGCGTCCATCGCGTGGGCCAGCGCGCGGATGGGGTCCAGATCGGCCGCAACAAGGTAGGATCGGTAAAACACGATCAGAATACGCGGGCGTTCGGACGCAAACTTGAACACAGCCGGACATGTGACACCGCCATTGTGCCAGCCGCCCACCTGCGCCACAGCGCGCACCCCGCGCACCGGCGGGGCATACAGGCCCGACGCCAGCGCAAGTTGTTGCAATGCCGCCTGCGCCGCAACCGCGCCGCCCGTGTCGCACAGGTGTTGCAAACGTCGCAATGTGCTGACAGGCAGGGTCGACACTGCATCAAGTGCCGGATCAGGCCGGCCGTCAGCTGGCAGGACCGCCAGCGCGATGCCCTGCCGCTGCGCAAGGGCGCGCACCTGTTGCAGCCCGTAAGACCAATACGCCTGCCCCCCGATCAGCCGAACCAGAATACCCTTGGCCCCTGACAGGGTGTTTTCGACATAGGTATCCACGGATAGCGGATGTTTCAGCGCCGCCAGATTGGCCAGCCGCACAGATGGCAGACTGTCGCCCGCCGCGCGCCACCCCGCCGCGAAAGCGCCCAGATCACTGTCAGAAAACGACAGCACCACCAAATCAGCCGGGCTTTGGCCCAGATCGGTGGGGGTGCAGGCTTCCTCCAGACCGTGGCTTTCGCGGAAGATGACATGCATTGCGGATCAGGCCCCAAGGGCTGCGCGAATGGCGGCCTCGTTTACATGGTCATGTTCGGCAATCACGACAAGGCGCGTTAGGCGCTGCTCATCAGCGGTCCAGGGCCGGTCGAACTGGTGGCGCACCCGTGCGCCCACGGCCTGCACCAATAACCGCATGGGTTTTCCACGCACAGCCGCATAGCCCTTGACGCGCAGGATATTCTGGGTTTGCGCCAGTTGCACAATGCGCGCGGCCAGATCGGCGGGGTCGGTGATTTCCCCCATCGTCACCATGATTGTGTCAAAATCATCATGTTCATGGTCATCATGCCCGTCATGATGCGACGGGCGCGCCGCAAGATCATCTTCGGCCCCCGCGTCCAGCCCCAGCAAAACTGCAGGGTCCACCACACCCTCGGCAACTTCCAGCACGGGCAGCGGGCGGCGGGTCTGTGCGGCAATGACCGCGCGCGCCCGCGTCACCCCTGCCGGTCCGGCAAGGTCCGGCTTGGTCAGCAACACCAGATCGGCGCAGGCAATCTGGTCCTCGAACACTTCGGACAGGGGCGTTTCGTGATCAAGGCTGTCATCGGCGGCGCGCTGCGCATCAACGGCCGCCAGATCAGGGGCAAAGCGGCCATCGGCCACCGCTTCGGCATCGGCCAGCGCGATCACACCGTCAACAGTAATGCGCGACCGGATGGCCGGCCAGTCAAATGCTTTCAACAGCGGCTTGGGCAGGGCCAGACCTGATGTTTCAATCACAATATGGTCGGGCTTCGGGTCCAGTTTCAAAAGCGCCTCGACGGTGGGAATAAAATCATCTGCAACAGTGCAGCAGATGCAGCCATTGGACAGCTCCACAATATTTTCGGAGGGACAGTCAGGCATAGCGCAGGATTTCAGAATCTCGCCATCCACGCCCACAGTCCCGAATTCATTGACCACAACCGCCAGCCGCCGCCCGCCCGCATTGCGGATCAGGTGCGAAATCAGCGTGGTTTTGCCCGCCCCCAGAAAGCCGGTGACGATGGTAACAGGGGTTTTTGACAGATCAGACATTGGGGACCTCCAGCGGGGGAATACGGGCGATGCAGTTCTTGCGGAAATGTTCAGGGCGCTCGCGCCACGGCACAAGGCCAGCTTCGGCGGCACGGTATTTTTGCGCACCGTCAATAATATCGGGCACATGCGCGTCAGGTGTCAGATTGCCATAAACATAGGTCCAGGCACCGGGCTTGCGCAGCGCAATGGTGCAACCGCGCGAACAGTTGGACAGGCAGTCCACGGCAATGATGCGCAGCCCTTCGGGGGCAGCATCGCGCAGGGCCTGCACCAGTTGCGCACCGGGGCGGGTGTCCGGGTCGGGCACGGCCAGCGGGTTGGCAGGACTGGCACTGCGGCAGGTGGCGCAGACCAGCAGATCGACAATATCATTGGGCATGGAACGCTCCGGTCAGGGGATGGGCCAGCGCAGCGGCTGGCCCTTTGTTGCGCGCATCAGCCAAGGATCATGTGCTCAGCGGTTTCGAACAGGAAGGCAAGCCCCACACCCATACAGACAGCCGCAGCCAAGCGGGCCTGAAATGTGCCCTGCCCCTGTTGCAACATGCGCCCCGCAACCAGCGCCACCCCTGCGGCAATCGCAAACTGGATCACCCCAAACCCCAGCAGATAGGCGAAGATCGGCATCGGCGTGGACCCGACCACGGCCTCGCCATAGGCCCAGCCGTGAAAGATACCCGCAAAGGCGAAGGCCGCCAGCGCCACCCGCCCGGCCACCTGCCGACCCATCACCAACGCCGCGCCCAACGCGACCACCGATGCAGTGATAACAAGTTCCGCCAGCGGCAACGCAACGCCCCCCAGATGCACCGCCGTTCCCGCCAGCGTGGCAGCAATAAACGCAAAAGGGCCAACCAGTGACCGGCCCGCAAGCGCAGCCGCCAGACCCATCAGCACCACAAAAGCCAGATGGTCCAGCCCGATGACAGGATGGGCAAGGCCCGAAACCAGCCCGTGAAACACCGTCTGCGGGGCCTCCCCCCCCAAGGGATGATGGGCCAGTGCAGGCCCTGCAAGCAAAGCAGCGGGAAGTATCAGAAAACGTGTCATGAGGAATGCTCCTTGAAGGGGTCAGCGTTGACAAGAACCAGCGTGGCAGGCCACGCAACAACGGCGCGGGCCCGGCAGACCGTTGACCAGACCGCCCCGGACGCTGCGAAATTTCGGGGCAAAACGGGCTTTCGGGATGCGCAAGGCGGCGCGGCGTTCGGTGTGCCCGACACGCCGCGCCTTGACCGCGCCTGCGCCGGCTTCAAACCCCGGCACTTGCAGGGACTGGACCCGCTGCGCGCGAAGCGGGCCGGACGGGGGTGTTGCACGCGCTGTATCGGCATGCACAGAAACATCACCATGGCGGCCTACTTGGACCATGGCGGTTTTGACCGCAGCCCGGTGCTGCGCACCTGCGCCCTGCAAGCCAATGGCAAGCCCCCCGGCGGCGAGCATATAAAAGCCCGCAACAGGTTCGCGCCCCGCCCTCATAATGCGAGTTGTTTTCATTTGTCTACTTTCCCGCGTGACCACCCGCCACGCGATGCAAGGGCGGGGAAACTGCGGGCAGCGCGGGACAGCACAAACGCATGCGCCAGCCCCGACACAAGCCCAACCAGACACCCCGCCGGTTGATATGCCCCAAACAGGGCGGCCTTCGCGCTGGCAGGTCTCCCGGCTTGCGGATGTCAGAGGTCCCTGTCGGGATCACCTGTCGGTCTGCCCGCCTTCCCACCCGCCTGGGGCAGTGGCATTGGACGACCTCTCCGGTCACGGTCGCGGGGGCGGCTGTGCTTGGGGCTTGATCTTACGATCCGGCCTTGTCACATTCCCTTTTCACCTGTCATGAACAGGCACCAGCCCCTTAGTCATGCGCGCCCGCGCGCCACAAGTCAAGCAAGGAAACGCCCAGATGTCCCAGACCACCGACCCCGCGCACCACCGCGAGAAGATGCAAAAGATCAAAGCCGCGCGCGACCGGATGATGGAAACGAAAACCGGCGAAAAGGGGCTGATCATCGTCCATACTGGCGCGGGCAAGGGGAAATCCTCCTCGGGGTTTGGAATGATCATGCGCTGCATCGCGCATGGCATGCCCTGTGCAGTGGTGCAGTTCATCAAGGGGGACTGGACCACGGGCGAACGCGAATTCCTGCGCACGCGCTTCGCGGATGAATGCACCTTTGTGGTATCAGGGGAAGGGTTCACATGGGAAACCCAGGACCGCGACCGCGACATCGCCGCCGCGCGCGCGGGATGGGAACACGCCAAGGCCCTGATCCGCGACCCCGCGATCCGGTTCGTGTTGCTGGATGAAATCAACATCGCGCTGCGCTATGATTACCTGCCGCTGGATGAGGTTCTGAACTTTTTGCGTGATGAAAAACCCGCGATGACGCATGTGGTGCTGACAGGCCGCAATGCAAAACCCGAATTGCTCGCGCTGGCGGATCTGGTCACGGAAATGACCAATGTAAAGCACCCGTTCCGCGAAGGTATCAAAGCACAAAAAGGGATCGAGTTCTGATGCCGGGATTGGCGCGCAGCCCCAACAAGTTTGGGGGCCAGCCCCCAACGCGCTGCGCGCGTTTCCCCCGGGATATTTGAACCAGAATGAAAGCCTTTGCGCACGATAGTCTGTGCGCTCTCGAGCGGGCGCCACGCCTCGGGCTGATAAAACAGGGGAGACGTGGCGCTTTCACTCTGGACGGTCATCGGGATCCCTCCCTGTACCGCAGGGTCAGTATCGTCGAAACGGGTTAACAAATGGTGCATTTCAATCTGGCCCAAATATCCCCGCCGGAGGCGCAGCTTGAAGGCGGAAAACGCCCTTGCGGGACGCAGGCGACATGATCTGTCGCGGGATCAAGGTTGACGGCCATTTCGGGGAGTGGCTGCAAGGCAGGCTGGGGCCGCGTGGTCCGGTTGTGCTGATCACGATGGCCTGTGACAAGACCGGTGTTGTGATGTCGCGCCATGTCCCCAGACCCGATGACGGGCCGAGCTGGGCCTTGCTTTGGGCGCAATACCCCGCCGATGTGATGCACAGGTTCGTGTCTGTATTGCAGTTGCAGGTTTGCCCTCAGGTGCGGGCAGTTCCCTGTATGGCGGCCGGATTGGGCACAGGGGTATCCACGGCCAGCCTGATCGGGTTGGCGCGGTTTTCGGGGTGGGTCGGGCCACCGCAGGATCTGGCGCGGGCGTGTATTCTGGCAGAGGGGGCCTCTGATCCGCTGATGTTTGCTGAGCCTGACACTGTGCTGTGGGGGTCACGCGATGGAACCATCCACGCGCATTTGCCCGCGCTTCCACGCCATGAGGTGATTGGCGGGTTCTGGGGCGGCGCGTGCCGGACCGATGCTTTGGATGATGATTTTCCCGACATTTCCGACCTTGTGGTGCAATGGCGGGGCGTGGATCATTTGGCGGGGTTTGCAGCCCTTGCGGCCGAAAGCGCGCGGCGCTGCCTTGCGCGGCGCGGCCCTTTGCATGACCCCTCGGCGAGGGTCGCTGACAGGTTGGGGGCGCTGGGCTGGAACATGGCCCATACGGGGGCGGCGCGGGGGTTTATTTTCGCGCCCGGCACCATTCCGCCGCAGGCCGCTGATGTCTTACGCAAGGCCGGGTATTGGGGCATCATTCAGTTTGAGGGGGGCGCGAGATGACATTCGCTGCGATGATGCTGGTGGCGATTGCGCTGGATGCTGTGCTGGGATGGCCGGACGCGCTGTATCGCAGGATTGGCCATCCCGTCACATGGATGGGCGCGGCCATCGGGCGGCTGGAGGGGCTTTTGAACGCACCGTCGGCCAGCGCGCGCGCGCGCAAGCTGCGCGGTGCGGGCGTGGCGCTGCTGGTGATTGGTGGCAGCGCGGCGCTGGCCGGGCTGGTGCAGGGGGCGCTGCCGCCCGGGGTTTGGGGCGCGCTTCTGGGGGGGGTGCTGGCCTGGCCGTTTGTGGCATTGCGCGCGATGCATGATCATGTCGACGCGGTCATCGTGCCGTTGCAGGCTGGTGATCTGGCGGGCGCGCGCCATGAGGTGTCCATGATCGTGGGCCGCGACCCGACCCATCTGGACGCGGCGGGCGTGGCGCGCGCGGCGGCTGAAAGTCTGGCGGAAAACACATCTGATGGCATTGTGGCCCCGGTCTTTTGGGGTGTCGTGGCGGGGGTGCCGGGGATTGTGGCCTATAAGGCCATCAATACGCTGGATTCGATGATTGGCCATCGCAGCCCCAGATATGCCGCTTTTGGCTGGGCGTCGGCGCGGATTGACGACCTTGCAAACCTGATTCCCGCGCGCATGACGGGGGCACTTTTCGCGCTGGTGTCCGCACGCCCGCGCGCCGCGCTGGGCTGTATGCTGCGCGATGCCCGCCTGCACCGGTCCCCCAATGCGGGATGGCCGGAAGCCGCGATGGCGGGGGCGCTGGGGGTGCGGCTGTCGGGGCCGCGCATCTATGATGGCGCGCAGACGCAGGACCCATGGGTAAATGGCGCCTGCCCGGACCCTTCGGCCGCGGATTTGCGCAGGGGGCTGGCGCTCTATCGGCGCGCGATGGGGGCGATGACGGCGCTGGTGGCCGCGCTGGCGCTGATCTGGCTGTAGGGGCGCGCGCACATCCGGCGCCTTTCCATGTCATGCACATTGAAAACCGGTTTCCCCCTGCGCGAATGCGCGTTACCAAGGGCGGGTCTGGTGTCCTGACCCAAAGGCCATGCTGAGGGAAGGGGAGAATCGGGAATGCGGTGAAATTCCGCAACGTGCCCAACGCTGTAAGGTGGATGGCGCTGCAACAGGTCACTGACCCTGTGGGGTTGGGAAGGCGCAGTGGCCGATGAACCCAAGTCAGAAGACCGGCCAGACGCAACCGGATGTCCCGCTGGTCAACGGGCGTCGTGTCTGTGACAGGGGAGATGTCATGCAGCCACCCACCCAGCCCGCGCCCGCGGGCCCGTTTTCCAGGACCGAGCAAGCCGCAGTTTACCGCGCGATATTCACAAGGCGCGATGTGCGCAGCCAGTTTACCGACCGGCCCGTGGATGACGCCACAGTACTGCGGTTATTGAACGCCGCGCATCATGCGCCGTCTGTGGGGTTCATGCAGCCGTGGAATTTCATTGTGATTCGCAGCGCAGCGGTCAAGGCACAGGTTCAGGCGGCCTTCGACCGCGCCAATACCGAAGCCCTTGGCATGTTTCCCGCGCAGCGCCGCGCGCTGTATTCCAGCCTGAAGCTGGAAGGCATTGCCGCAGCACCCGTCAATCTGTGCATCACCTGTGACCGGACACGCGGGGGCAAAGTGGTTCTGGGGCGCACGCATAATGCGGATATGGACATTTATTCCACAGTCTGCGCGGTGCAAAACCTGTGGCTGGCGGCACGCGCAGAAGGGTTGGGTGTGGGCTGGGTCAGCATTTTTCACGACTCGTGTTTGCGTGCCATCCTGAACCTGCCCGAACATGTGGTGCCTGTGGCATATCTGTGCATCGGGCATGTGACGCAATTATATGACATGCCCGAATTGCAGGCGAAGGGGTGGCAGGACCGTCTGGAACTGGATGATCTTGTGTTTGCGGATGGCTGGGGGAATGCGGGCCTGCCAGACATTGGGCCACACACTGGCCCCGGCCCGGCCACAGGCGGCAAACGTGATGCGTGATCATGGGGGAAACATAGACGCGGCCATCGCGCGCCATGGCGGGGCGGATTGGATTGACCTGTCAACAGGGATCAACCGTCGCCCCTATCCTGTGCCTGCCCTGCCCGCGTCGGTCTGGCACGGATTGCCAACGCGGCAGGCGCAAAATGCGCTTGTTGCGGCGGCGGCACAGGCATGGGGCGCGGACCCGCGCCTTGCGGGGCTTGCCCTTGGCGGCGCGCAGGCGGCAATTCAACTTGTCCCGCATGCGCTGCCCACCGCTGGACGACATGCCCGTGTGCTGTCGCCCAGCTATAACGAACATGCCGCCTGCCTGCGCGCCGCTGGCTGGAATGTGAGCGACAGCGCGTCGCCGGAAAACATGACAGGCGCGGATCTGGCTGTGGTGGTCAACCCCAACAATCCCGATGGCAGGTACTGGCAGCCCGAAGACCTGCTGGCACTTGCGGGCAAGGTGGGGTTTCTGGTGGTAGATGAAAGCTTTGCCGATGTTATGCCGCAGCTGTCCCTGCTTTCTTGTGGCGGCGGGGTGCCCAACCTGCTGATTCTGCGGTCTTTTGGGAAATTCTACGGCTTGGCGGGGCTGCGGCTTGGCTTTGCCTTCGGGTCAGGGCAGATGATCGCGAAGCTTGCGGAGATGGCAGGTCCCTGGCCAGTATCCGGCGGGGCAATAACCGTGGGGTGTCACGCGCTGCGGGATGTGCCATGGGCGCATGCCATGCGCGCGCAACTGTCAGCGGATGCCATACGCGCCGATAATCTGGCGCGCAAGGCGGGCTGGCGTTGCCTTGGCGGTACAGATTTGTTTCGCTTGTATCACACGGCCAATGCTACAGAAGCACGCGACCAGCTTGCGAAACATCGCATCTGGTCGCGGATATTTCCCTATTCTGCGCATTGGCTGCGCCTTGGCCTGCCCGGACCGGAAACGGAATGGGACAGGCTTGAACGCGCGCTGACATCTGCTTAGGTGCCCGATGCCCGCGATTGCGCGCAAATGCACGACATCGCGGGCACATTGGTTCCCGCATAGCGCAAGATGCGCCCTGCAGGACTATGGACCCTCAGGCGTGAATCGCACCATCCCCGCAGGCAAGTGCTGCTTCGCGCACAGCCTCGGAATAGGTGGGGTGGGCGTGACAGGTGCGCGCCAGATCTTCAGCGCTTGCGCCGAATTCCATGGCCACGCAAAGCTCATGGATCAGGTCGCCCGCATAAGGCCCGATGATATGTGCGCCAAGAATGCGGTCCGTATGCTTGTCGGCCAGTATTTTCACAAACCCGTCGCCGGCGAAATTGGCCTTCGCGCGGCCATTGCCCATGAAGCTGAACTTACCCACCTTATAGGCGCGCCCCGCCTCTTTCAGGGTTTCTTCGGTTTCACCGACTGACGCCACTTCCGGCCAAGTATAGATAACGCCGGGAATGACACCGTAATTCACATGCCCCGCCTGACCAGCAAGAATTTCGGCTACGGCCATGCCCTCATCCTCGGCCTTGTGGGCCAGCATGGGGCCTTCGATCACATCGCCGATGGCATAAACCCCTTCAACACTGGTGGCATAATGCTTGTCGGTGGCGATCTGGCCACGTTGGGTCAGTTTCACGCCAAGCGCGTCCAGTCCCAGCCCGTCCACGAAAGGCCGCCGCCCCGTGGCCAGAAGCACTGTATCCGCGTCAATGGTATGTTCACTGTCATCTTTGCGCAATTTATAGGTAACCGTTGCCTTGCCCTTGGTGGCGGTGGCCGATTGCACCGCAGCGCCCAGAATGAAGGTGATCCCCTGCTTGACCAGCAGGCGCTGGAAAGACTTGGCCACTTCGCCGTCATTGCCGGGGATGATGCGGTCAAGATATTCAACCACGGTCACGTCTGCACCAAGGCGGGCATAGACCGACCCCATTTCCAGCCCGATCACGCCAGCGCCAATGACAACCAGCTTTTTGGGGATTTTGCCCAGTTCCAGCGCACCGGTCGAGGTGACGATGGTTTTTTCATCCACCTCCACGCCGTTGAGCGGGCTGGATTGCGACCCGGAAGCGATAACGATTTTCTTGGCGTCATAGGTGGTGTCGCCCACCTGCACCTTGCCCGGAGCAGGAACCGACGCCCAGCCCTTGATCCAGTCCACTTTGTTCTTCTTGAACAGGAACTCAATGCCCTTGGTGTTTTGCCCGATGACATCGGATTTATAGCCCAGCATTTTCTTCCAGTCGACCTTGGGTTTGGCCCCCGTCAGGCCCATGGCGTCGAAATTATGCTCGGCCTCGTGCAGCTGGTGGGTGGCATGCAACAGCGCCTTGGACGGGATGCAGCCAACATTCAGGCAGGTACCGCCCAACGTGTCGCGCCCTTCCACACAGGCGACCTTCAAGCCAAGTTGCGCCGCACGGATGGCGCAGACATAGCCACCGGGGCCAGCACCGATAACGATCAGATCATAAGACATGAGGGTTCTCCTTTTTGAACGAAGACGTGGGGGCTGTCCGCCCCCACACCCCCGAGGATATTTTTACCAGAATGAAGCATCACGCAAGGGCGGCGATCAGCATACAGAGCGTGGCGAGAAGGCCTGCTGCCCAGATCAGCGACCGCCACGGGTTCAGTCCGAAGGCATAGGCGGGAATATAAAGGACCCGCGCGGCGAGGTAGATATAGGCGAGCGCGGATGTCAGCGATGAGGATTGGCCCGACAGGGTGATCACGACCGCTGCGATGGAAAAAAGGATCAGCCCCTCGAAATGGTTGTCGAGCGCCCGTTGCAGGCGCGCGGTGCGTTTGGACAGGGGCTTTTCGGGGGGGAAATCGCGGCTGCCACCCGTATAGCGCGTGCCAAGTTCCAGATTTGCCGGAATGGCGAACAGGACGAACTGGACCATTTGCAAAAGCGCAGCGAGGGTAAGGGCGGTGAGTTCGGGGGTCATGAAAGCTTCCATCGCGTGCTCAAGGGCGGGCCGAGGGCATGCTGCCGCATGCACCCCGACCCGGACCAGAGCTACAGATCCATCAGCAAACGGCGCGGATCTTCCAGCGCTTCCTTCACACGCACAAGGAAAGTCACTGCGCCCTTGCCGTCAACAATCCGGTGGTCATAGGACAGTGCCAGATACATCATCGGACGCGCAACGATCTGGCCGCCAACAACCATCGGGCGGTCCTGAATCTTGTGCATGCCCAGAATACCCGATTGCGGCGGGTTCAGGATGGGCGAAGACATCAGAGAGCCGTAAACCCCGCCATTGGAAATAGTGAAGCTGCCGCCCTGCATTTCGGCCATCGACAACTTGCCATCGCGCGCGCGCCTGCCCATTTCGGCAATGCGCTTTTCAATCTCCGCAAAGCCCATCTTATGCGCGTCGCGCAGCACCGGAACGACCAGCCCGTTGGGCGTGCCCACAGCCACACCCATATGGACATAGTTCTTGTAGACCACATCGGTGCCGTCGATTTCAGCGTTAACTTCGGGCACTTCGTTCAGTGCGTGGCAGCAGGCTTTCACGAAGAAGGACATGAAGCCCATCTTGACGCCGTGCTTCTTCTCGAATTGGTCCTTGTATTCCTTGCGCAATTCCATGATGCCGCCCATGTCGGCCTCATTATAGGTGGTCAGCATGGCAGCAGTGTTCTGCGCGTCCTTCAGGCGGCGTGCGATGGTCTGGCGCAGGCGCGTCATCTTGACACGTTCTTCGCGCGCCGCGTCATCGGCAGGAACCGGCCCCCGTTGGGCAGCGGCGGGGGTGGGCGCAGCCGGTGTGGCCGCTGGCCGCGCCGCTGGGGCCGACGCCGCATTCTGCACGTCTTCTTTCATGATGCGCCCGTCACGGCCTGTGCCTGTCACCTGATCAGAGGACAGCCCCTTTTCCGCCATCAGTTTCTTGGCGGAAGGCGCGTCTTCCACATCGCGGCTGCCGGAATTGGTGGTTGCGGCAGGTGCCGCTGTGCTGGACGAAGCAGAGGCGGAGGCGCCACCGAAAATTACCGCAAGTTTGCCGCCAGCCCCGACGGTGCTGCCTTCTTCGGCCAGAATTTCGGCCAGAACCCCGGACGCGGGCGCGGGCACCTCGACCGACACTTTGTCAGTTTCCAGCTCGCACAGCATTTCATCTTGTTCCACTGCATCGCCCGGTTTCTTGAACCAGCTTGCGACTGTGGCCTCGGACACACTTTCGCCAAGGGCGGGCACCATAACATCGACAGCCTCGGAGGTGGTGGCCTTCGCATCGGCGCCGGGTTCGGCATTTGCTTTGGGGGCGGGGCTGGGGGTGGCGGCGGCGCCGGGTTCACTGATCATGGCCAGCAGCGCGTCAACGCCCACAGTGTCCCCTTCCTGTGCGACGATTTCCCCCAAAGTGCCCGCCACGGGGGACGGCACTTCGACGGTCACCTTGTCGGTTTCCAGTTCACACAGCATTTCATCCACTGCGACCGCATCGCCGGGTTTCTTGAACCAGGTTGCGACCGTTGCCTCGGACACACTTTCGCCCAATGTGGGCACTCGAACTTCGGTGGACATGGTCTTGTTATCCCTCGATTGTCAGCGCTTCATTCACGAGCGCTTCTTGTTGTGCTTTATGTTGACTGGCAAGCCCTGTCGCCGGAGAGGCACTTGCCGTGCGCCCCACATAACGGGGGCGTTTGCTGGCCCCTTTCAGACGTCCCAGAACCCATTCAATATTCGGTTCGATGAAGCTCCAGGCGCCCTGGTTCTTTGGTTCTTCCTGACACCAGATAACTTCTGCATTGGGGAAACGTTCCATTTCCTTCAGCAGCGCCATCGCCGGGAAAGGATAGAATTGTTCGACCCGCAGCAGATAGATATCCGTGATCCCGCGCGCGTCGCGTTCTTCAAGCAGGTCATAATAGACCTTGCCCGAGCACATGATCACACGCTTGATCTTGTCATCCCCCACCAGTTCCGTGGTGCTGTTGCCCTTTTGCGCATCATCCCACAACACCCGGTGAAAGCTGGACCCTTCGGTGAAATCCGTGGCTTCGGAAATGCACAGTTTATGGCGCAGCAGGGATTTCGGTGTCATCAGCACCAGCGGCTTGCGGAAGCTGCGGTGAATCTGGCGGCGCAGAATGTGGAAATAATTCGCAGGGGTCGAACAATTCGCAACGATCCAGTTGTCCTGCGCGCACATCTGCAAGAAGCGTTCCAGACGCGCGGAACTGTGTTCCGGCCCCTGCCCTTCGAACCCGTGCGGCAACAGCATGACCAGACCGGACATGCGCAACCATTTGCTTTCGCCCGAACTGATGAACTGGTCGAACATGATTTGCGCCCCATTGGCGAAATCACCGAACTGCGCTTCCCACATCACCAAGGCATTGGGTTCGGCCAGCGAATAGCCATATTCGAACCCCAGAACAGCATATTCCGACAGCATGGAGTCGATGACCTCATACCGGGCCTGCCCGTCCTTGATGTTATTGAGCGGGTAATAGCGATCCTCGGACACCTGATCGATGAACGCGGAATGGCGTTGGCTGAACGTGCCGCGGGTGGAATCCTGCCCCGCAAGGCGCACGGGATACCCTTCGGTGACCAAGGACCCGAAGGCCAGCGCTTCCGCAGTGGCCCAGTCGAACCCGCGCCCGGTCGCGAACATTTCTTTCTTGGCTTCCAGCTGGCGCACAACGGTTTTGTGAATGTTGAACCCGTCAGGGTAGCGCGTCAGCGCCGCGCCGATTTCGGCCATTGTTTCGCTGGGAATCGATGTCTGGCCGCGCTGGTATTCCTCGCCCTCGCGGTTGAGATGCGACCAACGCCCGTCCAGCCAGTCGGCCTTGTTGGGTTTGTAGGTTTTGCCGGTTTCAAACTCATCATTCAGATGGGCCTGAAACGCCGCTTTCATATCCTCAATCTCGCCTTCGGGGATCAGCCCGTCCGCAACAAGCCGTTCGGTATACAACTGAAGCGTGGATTTATGCTTCTTGATGCTGGTATACATGGCGGGGTTGGTGAACATCGGCTCGTCGCCTTCGTTATGGCCAAAGCGGCGATAACAGAACACGTCGATCACGACATCCTTCAGGAATTTCTGGCGGAATTCCGTAGCCACCTTGGCGGCATGCACCACGGCTTCGGGGTCATCGCCATTCACATGGAAAATCGGCGCTTCCACCATCAGGGCAATATCGGTGGGGTATGGGGATGACCGGCTGAAATGTGGTGCGGTGGTAAACCCGATCTGGTTGTTTACAACCAGATGGATGGTCCCGCCGGTGCGGTGACCGCGCAGGCCCGACAGCCCGAACCCTTCGGCAATGATACCCTGACCGGCGAATGCCGCATCGCCATGCAGCAACACGCCCAGAACCTGCCGGCGTTCTGCGTCGCCAATCTGGTCTTGCTTGGCGCGCACCTTGCCCAGAACAACGGGGTTCACCGCTTCCAGATGCGAGGGGTTGGCGGTCAGCGACAAATGCACTGTATTCCCGTCAAATTCGCGGTCCGAAGACGCCCCAAGGTGGTATTTCACATCCCCCGACCCGTCCACGTCTTCGGGCTTGAAACTGCCGCCCTGAAATTCATTGAAGATCGCGCGGTAAGGCTTGCCCATCACGTTGGCCAGAATGTTCAGCCGCCCCCGGTGCGGCATGCCAACGGCAATTTCACGCACCCCCAGCGCGCCACCGCGCTTGATGATCTGCTCCATCGCGGGAATAACCGCTTCGCCCCCGTCCAGCCCGAAACGCTTGGTGCCCATGTATTTGACATGCAGGAATTTTTCAAAGCCTTCGGCCTGAACCAGCTTGTCCAGAATGGCGCGGCGTCCGCGTTTGGTGAACTGGATTTCCTTGCCCAGCCCCTCAATGCGTTCTTTCAGCCAGGACACTTGTTCGGGGTTGGAAATATGCATGAATTGCAGTGCGAATGTGCCGCAATAGGTGCGTTGCAGAATGTCGATAATCTCGCGCAGGGACGCAACTTCCAGCCCCAGAACATTATCAATGAAAATGGGGCGGTCCATATCGGCTTCGGTAAAGCCGTAGGAACGCGGGTCCAGTTCAGGGTGGGGCTCCTCGCGTTGCAGGCCCAGCGGGTCCAGATCAGCAACCAGATGGCCCCGAATGCGATAGGCGCGAATGATCATCAGCGCGCGCAGACTGTCCAGCACTGCGCCGCGCACCTGTTCCGTGGTCAGGGTCACGCCGTTTTCAGCGGCTTTGGCGGTAATCTTCTGAGCCGCAGCATCGGCTTCCACAGCGGTGGGTTTACTGCCCGGTTTCTGCGCGGGCGCAGCGGGCCATTCGCCTGTCAATGCGGCGGTCAAATCGTCATTGGGAACGGGCGGCCAGTCACGGCGCGCCCAACTGGGACCGGCGGCCGCGCGCGTTGCATCAGCTTCAGTTTCGCCCAAAGCGCGGAAATAGTCTGCCCATGCCGCATCAACCGAGGACGGGTCCGCCGCATGGCGTGCCTGCAGCGCTTCCACATAATCAGTGTTATGCCCTTGCAAAAAATCCTGCGCACTCAGTTGGTCATTGGGACTTTGATCATTCATCTCAGCACCTTTGTGCTACGGTAAACATTATGCGCGTCACTGCACGCGCGGTTCAGGGCCATAGGTATTTGGCCCACGCTGACTGGGCCGTGACATCCACAACACAATCACAAATCCTGCCAGGATCTGAACAAGGGACAGCGCCCCCACCAGCCCGCCCGGACCAGCATCAACAGCGACGCCAAACCCCGACAGGACACGGCTTATCATCTGCTGGAAAACGGAACCCGACACGAAGGTGCTGGCCACCACAATGGCCGAGGGCACCAGTAGGAACCACCCCGGCCGGCCCGTATCTTGCAGCCTGCGCCAGCCCACTGCCAGAAACGGCACAAAGACAAGTATCTGGAAGGCGCGCAACAAAAAGCCGCCTGTGACGCCGGACAGAAGAAGGTCCAGCGCCCCAAGCGCACCGGCACCACCAAAAACGAAGGCGAAAAAGAACCAATACTCGGGGCGGCGTGACCGCCCCGAGAATGTAAACGCATTGCGAAAACCATTCAAAATGGCCTGCGTTATGGTCATAAACTCGCCCCCCTTTTTGCGGGAACCATTGTTATTTGCCGATAGCCTTCAGCACAGCCTCGCCCAGACCTGCGGGGCTGTCGGCCACGATGATACCGGCGCTTTTCATCGCTTCGATCTTGTCGTCGGCACCACCTTTGCCACCAGCCACAATCGCACCTGCATGGCCCATGCGACGCCCCGGGGGGGCGGTGCGGCCAGCGATAAAGCCCGCGCAGGGTTTGGAGCGCCCGCGTTTTGCTTCATCTTTCAGGAATTGCGCGGCTTCTTCTTCGGCACTGCCCCCGATTTCACCGATCATGATGATCGATTCGGTTTCATCATCGGCCAAAAACCATTCCAAAACGTCAAGATGCTCGGTCCCTTTGATGGGATCGCCGCCAATACCCACGCATGTGGACTGGCCCAGACCCACATCTGTGGTCTGTTTCACTGCCTCATAGGTCAATGTTCCCGACCGCGACACAACCCCCACGGACCCGCGACGGTGGATGTGACCGGGCATGATGCCGATTTTGCACGCATCGGGCGTGATGACACCGGGACAGTTCGGACCGATCAACACCGATTTGCTGTCAATCAGCGCACGTTTCACGCGCATCATGTCCAGAACGGGAATCCCTTCGGTGATGCAGACGATCAGTTCCATTTCAGCATCGATCGCTTCAAGGATCGAATCGGCCGCGAAGGGCGGCGGCACATAGATGACGCTGGCATTCGCCTGGGTCACAGCTTTCGCTTCATGGACGGAATTGAACACCGGTAGGTCAAGATGCGTCTGACCGCCCTTGCCCGGCGTGACGCCACCCACCATTTGCGTGCCATAGGCGATGGCCTGTTCGGAATGGAACGTCCCCTGAGAGCCGGTGAAGCCCTGACAGATGACCTTTGTGTTTTTATCAACAAGAACTGCCATCTGACTTATCCCTTCACCGCTTTGACGATCTTTTCAGCCGCGTCCGACAGGTTGTCGGCGGCAATTACATTCAGACCGGATTCGTTGATGATCTGTTTGCCAAGGTCGACATTCGTGCCTTCCAGACGCACCACCAGCGGCACTTGCAGGCCCACTTCCTTAACGGCGGCAATCACACCTTCTGCAATGATGTCGCAGCGCATGATCCCCCCGAAGATATTGACCAGAATTCCCTTAACATTGGGGTCCGAGGTGATGATCTTGAAGGCTTCGGTGACTTTTTCCTTGGTCGCGCCGCCGCCCACATCCAGAAAGTTGGCAGGTTCGGCACCATACAGTTTGATGATGTCCATCGTGGCCATGGCAAGGCCCGCGCCGTTGACCATGCAGCCAATCTCGCCTTCCAGCGCAATGTAGTTCAGGTCATATTTGCTGGCGGCCAGTTCCTTGGGGTCTTCTTCCGTCTCATCGCGCAGCGCCAGAATATCGGCCTGACGATACAGCGAATTGGAATCAAAGCCCATTTTGGCGTCAAGGCATTTCATGTCGCCATCGGTGGTCACGATCAGCGGGTTGATTTCCACCATCTCCGCATCGCGTTCGACAAACAGTTTATACAGCTTGTTCACCAGATCGACGCATTGCTTGACCTGCTTGCCTTCCAGACCCAGCGCAAAGGCCACGCGACGGCCATGAAAGCCCTGAATACCGGTCGCGGGGTCCACGCTGAAGGACAGGATCTTTTCGGGGGTGGACGCTGCCACTTCCTCAATGTCCATGCCGCCTTCTGTGGAGACAACGAAACTGATGCGGCTGGTCACGCGGTCCACCAGAAGCGCCAGATACAGTTCGCGCGAGATGTCGGACCCGTCTTCGATATAAATGCGGTTGACCTGCTTGCCTGCTGGTCCGGTCTGGTGCGTTACCAATGTGCGGCCCAGCATCTGCTTGGTCATTTCTTCGGCTTCGCTGACGGATTTGGCCAGACGCACGCCACCTTTCTCGCCAGCTGATGCTTCCTGAAAATGCCCTTTGCCACGGCCACCCGCGTGGATTTGAGCCTTCACAACCCAAAGCGGGCCGTCAAGTTCACCGGCGGCAGTTTTAGCTTCTTCCGCACGGAAAACAATGCGCCCATCCGACACGGGCACCCCGTAAGAGCGCAAAAGGCCCTTCGCCTGATACTCATGAATATTCATGAAACTGTCCCATCTGCTATATTTTCTAATCCGTCCATGCCAGATTTCAGCCAAAAAACAATGAAGAACTACAGCAAACTTTCAGGATCGGCGGAAAATCTGCATTTTGTGATCACACGTTGAAAAACTGTGATCACAAAATGGCAGCGGTAGCGCAGGGATCACAAAAACGTGATTGCTTTAATATGTTACTGCTGTGAACTGTTGCAAAGGGCCGCGCGATTGCGCGGCCCTTTGGGTTTTGAAACAGGTTCGGGACACAGCCCGCGCTTAGGCAAGGCTGGGATCAATGCCTTTGCAAGCCTCGACCAGCCCGCGCACCGCCGCAACCGAACTGTCGAACATTGCCTGTTCATCCTTGGTCAGTTTGATATCGGCAATCTTCTCGATGCCGCCCGCACCGATAATTGTCGGAACACCGACATACATGCCCTTCAGGCCGAATTCGCCATCACAATAGGCCGCGCAAGGCAGCAGGCGTTTCTGGTCTTTCAGATAGGCCTCGGCCATTTCAATGGCACTGGTCGCAGGGGCGTAGAATGCCGACCCGGTTTTGAGCAGGCCCACAATCTCGGCGCCGCCATCGCGGGTGCGTTGCACAATCGCGTCCAGCTTGTCCTGAGTCGTCCAGCCCATCGACACCAGATCCGGCAGCGGAATTCCCGCAACCGTTGAATAGCGCACCAGTGGCACCATAGTGTCGCCATGGCCGCCCAGCACAAACGCCGTGACATCGCGCATGGAGACGTTGAATTCCACACTCAGGAAATGGCGGAACCGCGCGCTGTCCAGCACGCCAGCCATGCCCACAACCTTGTTATGCGGCAGGCCCGAAAATTCGCGCAGCGCCCAGACCATCGCATCCAGCGGGTTGGTGATGCAGATGACAAACGCGTTTGGCGCATGGTCGCGGATACCTTCGCCAACAGATTTCATGACCTTCAGGTTGATGCCCAGCAGGTCATCGCGGCTCATGCCCGGTTTACGCGGGACACCAGCGGTCACGATGCAGACATCCGCGCCCGCAATATCGGCATAGTCGGTGGTGCCTTTCAGCGCGGCGTCAAACCCCTCTGAAGGGCCGGATTCGGCAATATCAAGCGCTTTGCCCTGCGGTGTGCCTTCGGCAATGTCGAACAGGACAACATCGCCAAGTTCCTTGATCGCAGCCAGATGGGCGAGTGTGCCGCCAATCTGTCCAGCGCCGATCAGTGCAATTTTGGGTCTGGCCATCAGTGATCTCCGGATCGTTTGTGTGACCCGCACTGCCTAGTCCCTTCGCGCCCGTCGCGCAAGGGCCACGACTGGAAAGCGGCTGTGTGATAGCGCCCACATCGGGAGTTTTCGTGCAAAACTGTATGCAACTGCACACAAAACCCCGCAGCGCCACCCTGCGATGGAAGAATCACGCGGGCTTACCGCTCAGTCAGTTTTAGCTCAATGCGGCGATTGCGCGCGCGCGCGGCGGCGGTATTGTCAGTGTCAACGGGGCGGTATTCGCCAAACCCAGCAGCCGCCAGCCGGAACGCAGGAAAGCCCATGGTTTCGGTCAGGTAGCGCACCACCGACAACGCACGCGCCTGACTAAGTTCCCAGTTATCGGCAAATTCCGCCCCCGGTGCGATGGGCAGGTTGTCTGTATGCCCGTCAACCTGCAAAACCCAGTCAATACTGGGCGGTATGCGATCCGCAACCTCTTGCAGGATGGACACCACATTGCCAATTTGCGAACGCCCTTCCGGCGCCAGATCGGCCGAGCCAACCTCGAACAACACCTCGGATGAAAACACAAACCGGTCGCCCACAATCTCAACCCCGGACCGCCCTTCCAGAACCTGCCGCAACTGGCCAAAGAATTCTGACCGGAACTGTTCCAGCCTTTCGCGTTCTGCCGCTTCCAGATCGGCGCGGCGGCGTTCCTCGGCGGCGAGTTGGGCCAGCGCAAGGTTCAGGTCCGCGCCAAGGCTTTCAATCTGCGTGTTCGCCGCATCTTCGCGCGCGCGTGCTTCGCCCAGCAGGTCTTGCAAACCGCCAACCTGCCCGCGCAAGGCCGCAACCTGCTGGTTGAGCAATTCCAGACTGCGCTGGTCGTCGGTGGATTGGGCTTGCGCATCGGCCAATGCGGCCTGCGCCGTCCTGCGCAAGGCCGCCTGACGTTCGCGTTCGGACAAGGCCACATCCAGATCGGCCTGCAGGTCAGCTTCGGCGGCGCGGGCGGCGGCCAGCAGGGTCAGGGTTTCTTCGGCGCGCGCGCGTTCCGCTTCCAATTGCAAGGTCATGGCGGTCAGTTCAGTGTCGGCCTGCGCCAGCCTGTCGCGCAACGCCTGCGCTGCGGCTGCATCGGCAAGCCTGCGGCGTTCTTCTTCGCTTAGCGCGGTTTCCACATCGGCCAGCCGCGCGCGCAGCGCTTCGGCAGCGGCGGCTTCGGCCAGTTGCGCGGCCTGCGCTGCGTCCAGGTCCTGCCGGGCGGCAGTCAGATCCTGTTGCAACGCTGTCTGGCCTTCGGTGGCTGCAAGGCGCGCGGTTTCAGACAGGGCCAGTTGCTGCGCCAGTTGCGCAAGCGACGCTTCTTGCGCCGACGCGTCCGCCTGCGCCTGCGCAAGGGCGGCTTCCACTGCTTCAGCCCGCGCCGCCGCCAGACGCGCGGCCTGCGTTTCCGCATCCAGTTCGTCACGCAACCGCGCAAGCGCCAGTTCCATGGCGTCTTGTTCGGAAATCAACACTTGCCGGGCCGCTTCCAGTTCCGCCAGATTGGCGGTCAGTTCCGCGCCCTGTGCCAGCGCGCTGTCACGTTCGCCAATCAGCGCGGCCACCTGCGCTTCGAACCGGGTGATCTGCGCCTGTGCCGTGCTCAATTCGGCCTGACTGGCATCCAGATCGCGCGACAGGCCACTGATGCGCGCAAGCTGCGCGGCCATCAACGCGCGCGCGTCATCAAGATCGCCTTCCAGACCCGTCACCTGCCCTTCCAGCGAGGCGACACGCGCGCGCGAAATCCCCAGCGCATTGGCCAGACTGGCCACTTCCGCGCTAAGCCCTTCCAGTTCGGTTTCGCGCGCGGTGATGGTGTCACGCAAGACAAACTGCACAATCATGAAAATCGACAACACGAACATCAGCACCAACAAAAGCGCTGTCATCGCGTCGACAAAACCCGGCCAGATTGCGCCGCTGACCTCGCGCCGGGTGCCCCTGCCGCGTGCCAGTCCCACGGCTTATGCCCCCCCGTCGCGGCGCACGCCAAATCCAGCGCGCGACAACTGGCGCACGGCCATTGTCAGGTTGGACAAATCAGACCGCAAATCTGCCGTTGTTTCCAGACGGCCCGCAGACAGTTCTTCGGAAATACGCAAAAGCTGCCCGTCAATGCTGCGCAGGCGCAACCTGATTTCAGCTTCGGCATGGGGGCCACCCTGAACCGCGTCCTGCCGGTAATAGCCCAACAATTCTTCCTGCCCGGCGGCAATGCGTTCCAGAACCGCAGAAGATGCCTGCGCATCCTCGCTGCCAAGCCCGCCTTCGGCCAGCCGGTCAATGGCCTGCACCAGATAGCCAAGCGCCTGATCAAGCTGGCCACGTTCATAATCGGCCTGAACCTGCTGGCGGTGCATCGCTTCCATCTGTTCGGCGATGGCATCAAGCACCTGCACCACTGCGCCCATTTCACCGCCGCCCTGTTCGGGGTCGGACCCCGCCATGCCAAGGCGCGTGATAGAGCTAAGCCATTCTTCAAGCTGGCGGTAAAACCGGTTCTGGCCATGGCCCGCGAACAATTCCAGCAAGCCCACCACCAGCGAGCCCGCAAGCCCCAGCAAGGATGACGAAAACGCCGTGCCCATCCCGCCCAACTGCGCTTCCAGCCCGCTCATCAGGTTGTCGAACACCTGAATTCCGGTTTCATTGTCTTCGGGCGCAAGGGACCGGATAGTGTCGACCACAGCGGGAACTGTGGTGGCCAGCCCGTAAAACGTGCCCAGCAAGCCAAGGAATATCAGAAGGTTTATGATGTAGCGCGTGATGTCGCGCAATTCATCCAGCCGCGTGCCAACCGAATCAAGGATGGAACTTGCCGAACCGGAACTGATTTGGGTGCCCAGCCCCCGCCCCCGCAAAAGCGCCGCCAACGGCAGCAACAAGGACGGCGGCACTGTCGCATCATGCCCCGGCGTGCCCGCAGCAAACCCTTCGATCCACACAATGGACCGGTTCAACTGGATCACCTGCCAGAAGGTCGCAAACACCCCGATGACAAAGACCAGAAAAATAAACCCGTTCAGCCATATGTTCGCAAGGAAAATGCCTGCCACGCGCGGCAGGGCAAAATAGGTTCCCACCGCAACCAGAACAATGACAAGCAACATCATTACGATCTGGCGGACCGGTCTGGAAAACTGCGTCTGAACCCCAAGCTGGGATCTTGCCATGTCGGGCTTCCTGATCCTCTGTTTTTCAAGGTCACACTAGGTCAGTCAGCAGGCAGTGCCAACCGGAGTTTTAACCATGGCGGGAAATATCATGACAGATGTTGCGTCTGCGCGCCTTTCGGACGGTGTGGGCAACGCAAAAAGGCCCCGAATGCAACTTCGGGGCCTTCTCAG